>CAKOTD010000009.1 GCA_934120015.1 uncultured Bacilli bacterium | reverse complement strand
CCCGTTACTGTTCCATTCATAATAACATCCTTAACGGTTGAACTTGCATAATTTCCTTCGGATACTATTCCCCCAGCGGACGCACCATTTATATTACCTTCAAGGTTTATCATACTAACTATACCTTTATTACTTGCAGCAATTCCTGCAACATACTTATTTCCTGTTACATTTATATTCTTAATATTTAATCCTCTAATAATTCCTTCATTATATCCAAACATTGCTACATAATCATTTCCATTTATTGTAATGTTACTTATCGTATATCCATTTCCATCAAATGTTCCCTTAAATGGTTTAGTACTTGTACCTATCACATAATATTCTTTTCCAGTATAATCAAGATTATTTTGTAAACTATAATATTTTTCTGATGTTTCTTCAAATGATAATTTTCTCATATCATCAATTGTATATATTAAATATGGACTATCTATTGTTCCATTTCCCTTTAGAGAGCTATTAATTGGACTAGTTGAAATATGTTTTACAACTATATCACTTCCATCTTTATTATAATCAAAATAATATCCATCATCATTTGCTCCATCTAAAATAGTTTGAACATAATCATTATAAGCACTGATATTATTATATGTATTTTCATTCATAACATAAGCATAAGTTGTACTTTTAGAACTTACCTTACCTGTTACATAGGCAACTTTTCGGTAATTTCCACTACCATAGACTGATGAATATGTTCCCGACTCTACTATTCCATATAAACCATATGAATAATATGCCAGTGCGGCAGAACTTGTTCCCGTTACTGTTCCATTCATAATAACATCCTTAACGGTTGAACTTGCATAATTTCCTTCGGATACTATTCCCCCAGCATACACACCATTTATATTACCTTCAAGGTTTATCATACTAACTATACCTTTATTGCTTGCAGCAATTCCTGCAACATACTTATTTCCTGTTACATTTATATTCTTAATATTTAATCCTCTAATTACACCTTCATTATATCCAAACATTGCTACATAATTGGTATCTTTTCTATTAATTAATAAATTATTTATTGTATATCCATTTCCATCAAATGTTCCTTTAAATGGTGTATTACTAGCTAATCCAATAGGGTAAAAACCACCATCTTTTGTTAATTCATCCTTTAATGATTCAATCTCCCCATTACCATTTATATCATAACCCCATTTTGTATTAGGATCAGAATAAGAAAAATCATTATTAAAATCAAGAGAATGTTTTAATATAACATGAACCCCTTCAAAATCATCTGCATCTTTTCCATTATTTCCATTTACCATATCAGAAAAAGCAACTAAATCTTCGATGCTTTCAATATAACAAGTTTTTTCATCTTCAACATTTTCACAAGCCAAATCACCAGGAGTAGCATCAACTATATCAAACTCACCTCTTTTACTCATACATTTACCAGTAACTTTTGCCACATTATTCTCATAAACAACATTATATTTATTGATGCATAAACTGGCCCATGTCACAAGACCACTTTCATCAATTGTAACTGAACCAGATGATGGTAAAGTTCCTGATAAATCTAATTTTTCTAACCATTCACTTTCAGTTACTTCTTCAATATTCCCATACACTAACTCATCAGAATACTCTACTCCTAACTGGTTTATTTCTTTAATATATTTAAGTGCACTTGCCTTAGCAGCACCCATCTTAGATTTTTCTATAATTTTAAAAATACCTGGTATTGCAATAAATGAAATAAGTGCTAATACAACAATTACGGCTAATAATTCTAGTAAAGTAAATCCATTATTTCTTTTCATATTATCACTCCTATCTATACTTTAGTTTATAATAAATTTTTTTAAATTTTCTTTTTAAATTATCAGAAAGGATTAAATTAAATACATTTCTTTTTTTTAAGTTATTTATATATTTTTTCTTATCCTCATTATTTAAATATTTAATTTTATCGATTAGAGCATTACTAATATAACTATTAAATATTTTTTTTGTACTAAGAGAGATATTTAAGCTTTCATTAACATCTTTATACATAAGATCAAAAATATCTAGGCAATCATATACCCTTTTTAATGTCTTATTATAATCGGTTGTTCTTGTTATACTACTATTTAGTTGTAAGTAATTATATCCTACATAATCTATACAAGTAATTTTTTTAGCCATTAGTATAATTTTAGGAATAAGTCCAAAATCCTCATGATAATGATTTTCTAGAAACTTAAAATTATTTTCTTTCCAGAAATCTAAATTATATGCATAAAGCCAAGCCATTTCAAATTGTTTATTTGAAAAAATAGATTTCTTTAAAAATTCTTCACCTGTATATTCTTTTTGAAAATTATTACCATTCATAACAACATTTTTATCTTCATATACAAATTGATATGAGAATTTAATTAAATCATAATTATTATTTATAAGTTTATTATATAAAACTATTAATAAATCCTTTTCTATATAATCATCAGAATCAATAAATAACAAATAATCACCATTAGTTTTATCTATACCATAATTTCTTGCTGCCGAAAGACCACTATTTTTTATGGTATAGGATATAAATCGTTTATCTCTTTTACAATACCTATCAATTATTTCTTTAGAATTATCTGTGCTGCCATCATTAATAATTATTACCTCAAAATATTCATAACTTTGAACTAATATACTTTTTAAACACTTATCTAAATATTTATATGTATTATAAACTGGAACAACAATACTAAATTTTAACATTTAATCACTTCCATACCTTAATAAGTATATCATATATTCTTACTTTACAAAAGGTATTTTTTGTTAGTTTATTTTTTGAAAAATATAATGTATAATTATAATAGTGAGGTGTAAATATGAAAAAGAGAAAGATAAATAAATCTTTAATTGTTGTTATGATAATGTCTATAATATGTTTAATTTGTGCAATAGGATACATTATATATAACTTATGTTTTAATAAAGATAGTATCAATTATGTACAAAATATATGTAATAGTTTAATAATTTTTGTTTTTATTATAACATTTACCATTTCTACATTAATTTATAAGGAGAAAATTAAAAATATATTATGTACTATTACTGCTTTATTAATTAGTATCTTTATAATTTTTAATTTTCTCATCAATGTAGAAATCATAAACTTACCAAAACAAAATACAATTATGAATTTCTACAACACAAATATAAACGATGCTGTTACATGGGGAAAGAAAAATAATATAGCAATTAATCAACTATATGAATATAGTGATGTTATTCCAGAATTCTATATAATAAGTCAGGATATTGCTCCAAACACATTGCAAAAAGATGTAAAAGAAATTACTCTACTTGTATCAAGTGGTCCTAACTATGATAAAACTTTCATTTTGCAAAGCATGGTAGGTTTAAATATTGATGATGCTATGACAATTATTAATAGTAATTTTATGAATAATGTAGAAATCAATTATGAATTTAATGATAGCACAGAAAAGAATATAATTATATCTCAAAACATTAGTGGTGAAATTAAGAGAAATGATAATTTAAAGTTAACCGTTTCACTTGGAAATAAAGAACAATTAGAACCTGTTGATATGATTAATTTAAAAGGCATGAGTTTATTTGAAGCTGAACTTTGGTTAAAAAGAAATGGTATTAATTATAAAATAGAATATGAATTTTCAAACGATATTAAGAGAAATTATTGTATCAGTCAAAGTGAAAAAGAAGGTACAACTATAAATCAAAATGAAATGAATATAACTATTATAGTTTCTAAAGGTAAAGAGATTATTGTTCCTGATTTTACAGCAATGACTATAGATGAAGTAACAGCTTGGATTAGTGAAAATAAGTTAAAAGTAATTTTTAAAGAAAAATACGACAATGAACTAGCTCAAGGTTCTATTATATCCTCTAATAGTGCAATTAATACTAAAATTGAAGAAGGTACAACTATAGAACTTACTATTTCTAAAGGTAAACTAAAAATGGAAGAATTTGAAGATATAAATGCATTTAAAGCATGGGCAAATTCACTTGATTTAAAATATGAAGCTGATAGTGAGTTTAATGATTTAGATGCTGGAAAAATTATTTCAACCACACCAAAAAAAGATGAATATATAAATTTAAACGATACTATTAAAGTTATATATTCAAAAGGTAAGTCAACTACTATCCCTAATTTTGTAAATAAGAGCAAAAGTGAATCTAGTACAATATGTTCTAACTATAAATTAAAATGCTACTACAGTTATAGATATAGTAATTCAGTTAATGAAGGATATATTATTAGCCAGTCTATGAGTAAAAATTCAATTGTCTCACAATACACTGGTATAACTTTATATGTAAGTAAAGGAAAAGAGCCAGAACAAAATATAAATACCTGTACATCTACTGAAACAAGGACTTTAATAATTCAAGGCACTTGGGTTACAGGTGGATCTGCAAATGCTACCATATCAACTCTAAAAACTAAACTTGCAGCAAATTATCCAAAAATTACCTTTAATTTTGTAACTAAAGATGGAAATAATCCTCCAGGATATATTCATGAAGATTCACAAGTTACAAATGGCTCAACAATTAAAGATTGTAATACATATACAATTATAATAAATAACTAGATTATGAATAATTTCATAATCTTTTTTAATAAGAAAAAAAGATGCTTTAAGCATCTTCTACATGTAATTCAATTCTAAACCTTTTATCTCTAACAACCTCGAAAGAATATTTTTTGCCATTATAAGTTAAATTTGTATCTATCTTTCTTGAAAAAATATCTTGTAATTCTCCATAATCAGATATATTTGATGAGGTTGCAATATAAATAACATAAGTTCCATTTTCTAAACTACTTATATCTATATTTGTTTCAAACCAAGCTTTTGTTTTGTCAAAACCATCTGATGCTCTAAGTTCTACAACATAATCACCTGTTGTAATACTACCAATATCAAATGTATATTGTTTCAAAGTATCAACATTTTCAAATACCATTTTTCTTTTTACTTCTACACTATTAGAATAATTTCCACCTATAATATGTGATACCCCTCTTATAACCAGCTTATTATCAACAAATTTTATAGTATTATATTCATTATTGATATTATACTTAGCGTTACTAGTTTTCTTTTCAATCAAATTATCCCTAACAAACAATTGGATTGGAGCTTCCCTACTTTCATAATTATTTCTAAATAATACACTTTTATTATTTAAAGTATAAGTAGATATCATAGGTGCACCAAAAACATTAGAAACAGCAACCTGAGTTATATTTTTATTATCATTTGCTATCAAATACATTGTATAATTACCATTTTTCAATAATTCAATATCAATATCACCATCAAACCAAGAATATGTATAATCTAAATTATCTTCACCATCAATTTTAAAAGGCATATCATCCTTATTAGTAATACGATTTAAATTTTGATATATTTCCTCACCTGTTGTCTCATTTACAAATAGCAAGCGGTATCTAATATTATTATTCAAACTATTATCAATACCCTTTAAAGTTATAAATCCTTTTATATGTATTCTATTATTAATTTCTTTTATCGAATCATAATAAAATACATTTTCTACCTCTTTATAATCTGGTTCAATTACATTTACATTTATAGTTTTTATCGTTTCATTATTATTACTATCTATAACACTATAAGTTACTTTATATGAACCTAAGGTATTTATATCTACATTATTTTCTTTTACAACTATTTTTTCTGTAATTTCTCCATCTTCAAAATCAAATGCTTTAACTCCATCTAATGGATTAAAATTGTTCCCTAATATTATATTTTTATCACTTGCCTCAATAACAGGTTTGCTTGATAGAACTTCCACACTTATAGTTTTAGAAGCTTTATTCCCTTCACTATCAGTAACCTCATATATAACATCATATGTTCCGGGTATTTTAGTATTAACATTATTACTTACTATTTTTAATTTATTAGTAACATCTCCATCCCATGCATCATAAGCAGTTACATTTTCAAGTGGATTATAGTCTACACCAGCATTTATTTTTATGTTGGTAGCACTAATAATTGGTTCCTTTGATTCTTTATATATATATGATGAATGTATATAAGCATAACTAGTATCAAAATTATAGCTTCCAAGATTTACATCAATAATTTTTCTATTTTCATCTATTGGCAAGTCACTTTGAATTTTATACCAAATATTATTACCATTAATTTCTTCACCAGTCACAGTATCAAGAATAGTAACAGGAATATTAGATAATTCTTTTAGGTTATAATAAAGTATGCTTTTAGTTGTTGGATCACTATAAACTGGAGCTAAAGAGTTATTTTGTTTGATTCCAAAAACTAGTCTTTGATTGAAGTCTTGAAAATCAAAATATTTATCTAAGCTATAATAATTACTAGCCATTTTTTCACCCCAATAAGCATCAGAAGCATAACTTACATTATTACCACTTTGCTTATTTCCATAGTGACTACCATTATAATTATATCCAGATAAAGGATTAGCATAGTCTTTAGCAATATATTTAAAAGCATGTGTCATTATACCGGCTGCTATACTTTCATAACTTGCAGAATACTCATCAGGTGCAGAATCAAATGCTCCGTGACCAAATATATTATATTCACGAACTGCCATATAACTTCTTCCCCAGTTACTTTCATTAATAGCAAGCGCTAAAGTTTGAGAAGCATTTACACCATACTTTTCTTGTGATTCAATAAATGAGGAACCTTCTCCATACAACATAGATTGATTACTTGGAAAACTATCCCAATTACCATAAGCAGTCCACTTATATTTTTTTGCTTCCTCATTATAAACCAATTTATAATAAAGTGATCTATCAATCTTAGAACTATAACCAATATAAGCATTTAGATTTTCTGCATTATAATGAGTCTGTGTTCTTGTTGGAAGATACTGATAGTAATTATAATATGGTAATCTATTTACCGAATTATTATGGTTACCATCCCTTAAATCATTAACCAATTTAGTAAAATCATCATAAAAGTAATTCCCATCAAAACTATAATAGTTTATTCCTGTTTTTAAATAAAGAGGTGCTTTTCCTAAATTAATAAGTCCTATTTTACTTGATGTAACTGTAGCATAATATTTATGAAGCAAATTTCCACTTGAATTGACATAATAATAAGTGTTAAACTCTTGTTTACTACCAACACTAGGATTAAACTCAATTACATCATTTGTACCTATTTCATTAGCAATAAATCCAATATTTCCATTTATATTAACTTTATACCAGTCATATTTTTCCGTGTTAACTATAGTTCCATCAATCCACTCGTATATTGCACCACCGGTAGTCCAAATTCCCCCTTGACTTATAGAGCATGTATTAGCCCCATTACACCCTACCTGGTTATATGTAGTACCCGCACCTTCTCTTAATCTTAAACCATTTGGGTAAATAATTTTAACATATTTTTTATTAGAATCGTAATTATTTGTTATATTATTGTTATTATTATCAGTCAAGTATGATATTGGATAAACATCTCCCATATCTGCACTAATCCAACCAACAAGACCACTTATCATTATTTTTACCATATTAGTACTTGAGTCATAATCCAAAAATAAAGTATCACTATCATAAGAAGGACTAATGTAACCTGCTCTAACTGTTCCAGTTGGAGAAGTGTAAATTTTAACAGTAGAATTACTAGTATATGGTCTAAATAACCCATAAGCAGTATAAATATTTTTTCCGTTTTTTCTAATAACAGCTGTATCATCTACATTAGAATTATAAGATTTTAATTTTTTTAAAGCTTCGTCATAATTAGAATACGAACCAAGTTCTCTTATACTACCATCATTTTTTATGCTTACCACATTATAAGTAGTTGTATCAGCCTTTATATTTGATATGGGCAAAAAATTAGTAAATATAATACTAATTAATACTAATATGTTAAGTATTTTTTTCATATCAACCAACTCCTTACCATGTACCATCTATATTAATTATAACAAAAACTGACAAAAAAGTACATAACTATTTTTTACCAAACAATAACTATACACAATGAAAAAAACTATCATAATTGATAGTTTATGGATTAAGTCTTGTTGGACCTCTATATATAAATGTTGCTTCACGAATATTATCAATATTAAACATCTGCATCATAATTCTTGCAATACCAATTGCAAATCCACCATGCTCTGGGCATCCATATCTAAAGAAATCTAAATAAAAGTCAAGTGATTTTGGATCAATACCCTTCTCTATCATTTGTTTTTCAAGGATATCTACTCTATGTTCTCTTTGCGCACCTGTCGTTATTTCAACACCTTTGAATAATAAATCATAACTATTTGTAAGCCCCTCTTCATCTAGCATATGATAGAAAGGTCTTGCACTAAATGGAAATTTAGTTACAAAAATAAAATCACAATTATATTTTTCCTTAGCATACTCACAAAGTAAATTTTCTTCTTTTCTTTCAAAATCTTCTTCTTTTTCACCAATATAATTATATTTTTCTTTTAATATTGTTTTGGCTTCTTTAAAAGTAATTCTTGGAATTTTAACTGTTGTATCACTTAAAGTTATACCAAATACTTTTTGTATTTCTTCACCATATTTTTCTTTAACCTTGTCAATAGCGTATTTTATCCACGCCTCTTCAAAATCCATAATATCTTCAAAAGAATCTATCCAAGACATTTCAATATCAGCCATATTAATTTCTGTAGCATGATAACTTGTATGTGAATTTTCAGCCCTAAAAGCAGGACCTATTTCAAATACTTTACCAAAACCGGCTGCCATAGCCATTTGTTTATAAAACTGAGGGGATTGTGAAAGACAAGCAGTTTGTCCAAAGTAATCCAATTTAAATACTTCAGCACCACTTTCAGCAGCACCGGCTGCAATTTTAGGTGTATGTATTTCCATAAAATCATTATTCACACAAAATTCCCTTAAAGCATGTTCTAAAACAGTTTCACATTTAAATAATAGATTATTATCCTCACGTCTTAAATCTAAGAAACGATAATCTAATCTTGTTTCCCTTAAAGTATTATCTTTATTCTTAATATCAATTGGTAACTCAGCAAGAGAACGTGATGTTACTTCAATATTACTTGGTATAATTTCCATGCCATTTAATTTTACCTTTGGACTATCTAAAAGTTTTCCTGTTACTTTAACAGTACTTTCTAAAGTAAGCTCATCAATAATTTTAACCAAGTTACTATTTTCTTCATTTTTTTCAATAGTCATTTGTACCTTACCAGTACTATCCCTTAAAATTACAAATTGAACGTATTGTAGATTTCGAATATTATCTACAAAGCCTTGTACTTCAATATTTTCTCCAATATATTTATTTAAATCTTTTATATTTATCTTCTTCATAATCTACCTCTTTACTTTCATCTTCAAGACCAATATAATCAAGTGCACCATCAAAAATAGGAATATTAGTATTTTCATTATTTATTAACATAATACTATAAAGTGCATCCATTTGCTCTTCCGTAGCGCACTTACCAAATATTTTAGGATTAGGTAACTTTATAATGGGTTTATATAAAAGTTCATCATGACTATAATATATAAATCCATATAGATGAATTAATTTTTCAGTATATGTCTTTAATGTTACAAGATTTAATATTAAAGACTCACTAACAGCAATATCACGACAATTAAGGGCATTAGTTTTTAAATATTCTTCTGCCCATATTTCATGATTACAAGTAGGTCTTAATCTTGTTTTTACTCTATAAAAATGACCTTGTGGATCTATATATCCGTCATAACCTTTCATTTTTAATACATCATCATATTTAGTAAAATCCACTACATTACCTCATCAAAATAATCAACAATATCATCAAAAGCAACTGTTTTTGATTCTTTTGTTTCATTATTCTTAATTGTTACCATATTATTTTCTATTTCATCATTTCCTATAATAATTATATACTTAGTATTTAATCTTTCAGCTTGTTTAAAATTACTTTTAAGTGATCTATTCATATAATCCATATCACCATTAAAACCATTCATACGAAGCATATTTAAAACTTTCAAAGAATAACTTTTACAAGTATCATCCATCGGTGCAATATAAAAATCGGTTGTTTTATCTTCCCATGGCTCTAACTTTTCATATTCAAGAGCAACAAGTAATCTTTCAAGTCCAAGGGCAAAACCAACACCCGGTGTTTGAGGACCACCAATTGTTTCTACTAAACCATTATATCTTCCACCAGCACAAAGAACATTTTGACTTCCAAAGCCCTCCACACTTGCTTCAACTTCAAAAACAGTGTGTGTATAATAATCAAGGCCTCTAACAATAGAATAATTAACTGTATAATCAATATTTAAAGCCTCTAAATATTCCTTTACTTTTTCAAAATGCTTTCTACTACTTTCATTTAAGTAATCAATTATTTTAGGAGCATTTTTCATAATATCTAAATCATGATCAACTTTACAATCTAATATTCTAAGTGGATTTTTTTCAAATCTTGCTTTACAATCATCACATAATGAATCAATATATGGTCTAAAATAATTAATTAAAGCCTCTCGATATTTTAATCTTGACTCTGTATCACCTAGTGTATTGATATTTACTTTTATACCTTTTAATCCAAGTAATTTATAAAAATTAACTGGTATACTAATTATTTCAGCATCAAGCATTGGATCATCACTACAAAAGGCCTCAACACCAAATTGATAAAATTCTCTATATCTTCCTGATTGGGGTCTTTCATAACGATACATAGGTCCAAAATACCATAGTTTAACAGGTAAATCAGCTCTTCCATACATTTTATTTTCTATAAAGCTTCTAACAACGCCAGCTGTTCCCTCAGGTCTTAGTGTCATATGTCTTTCACCACGATCAACAAAATCATAAGTTTCTTTAGAAACTATATCTGATGTTTCTCCTACGCCTCTATGAAATAATTCACTTGATTCAAACAAAGGTGTTCTAACATATTCATAATTATATTTTTCCATTAAGGCTTTAAGTAAATTTTCAAGATAAACTATTTTTTTACCCATATTTCCATAAACATCATAAGTTCCTTTTGGTTTTTGCAACATAAAATCACCTCTTATTAAAATTTTTCGTATTTATTTTATCATATATATCAGATTTAAAAAAGGAAAATATTTCAATTATTATTATTGTTATTGGTAGAGATAATACTATTCCTAAAATTCCAAATAAAGTTCCTCCAGCTGATACCGCAAATATAGTGATAACAGGATGTAATTCATTAGTTTTGCCATACACATATGGATTGATAAGATAACTGTCTAAAAAAGATAAGATAATAAATAAAATAATCGTCTTAATAAATAAATCTTTACCTATAGTAAGTGCTAGAAGAGCAGCAAAAATATTTACCATTATTCCACCAAAACACGGAATAAAACTACCAATAGCTGCCATTACACCAATTAAAAGAAAATTAGGATGTCCAATCACCAAAAAACTTAAACTATATTCAATCAAAGTTATAATTATTATCTTAAAAAAGCCAGAAAAATACTTTTTTAATTTATCATCAATATTATTAAATAAATTATAAACTTTTATTGATTTATTATATAAAATATTTCTAACTTTATCTCTAATATTATCCATATCTACTAGTAAATATATAAAAATAGAAATAAAGATTAAAAAGGATGACAAGTAATTTAATATTAAATTTATATATTTAAAAGTATACGATGATATATTCATAAAATTGTTATTAATATACTCATATACTACATCAAAATTTATATTATATTTACTTGATAGATTATCTAAGAGTGTAATAGTTTGAAAAAATAACTCTTTTAATTGAATCTTCAATAATGGGATTAAAAGAACTATCATTAGTACAACTACACCTATAAATAATACAAGCACCAATAAAATAGAAATATTTTTATTCAAATTTCTACTAGTAAAAAAGGATATTATAGGGTATACTGCATAGGAAGCAGAAAAAGAAAGTACAATCGGAAGAAATATTTTTTTTACAAAAGAAAATATTTCTATCCATGTATTTCCTGATATACAAATAAGATAAACTATTAAACATATTAAACATATATTTACTAATTTAAAGTTTAAATTATTTTTTAACATTAACCATACCCTATCCTTTTATTAACGGGTTATTTAATTAATCTTTGTACATCAATCACATTATTTATATTTTTTATTTCATTAAGATATTTATCTAGTTTTTCTTTATTTAATACGTCAATAGTAATCTCATAAGAAATTCCATCATTACTACTATAAGTATTAATTGCTTTTATATTAATATCATTATTAGTTCCTTTAGCTATTAAATCAATTAAAACATTATTATTAACTAAGCTTCTAACTATAATCGTCGTTAAATATTTCTGACTTATATTTTTATTCCAAGAAACATCAATTAATCTTTCTTCATCACTTTCAATATTAGGACAATCACTTTTATGAATAGTAATACCATATCCCTTAGTAATAAATCCAACTATATTATCACCAGGAATTGGTTTGCAACAAGAAGCAACATTAACTTTAATTTCATCAATGCCTTCTACAATAATATCATTTTTATTTGGTTTAGATGTATTAATCAAATTATTATTATTATTTGTCTTCTTTAGAATAAGTTCCTCTTTCGAAATATAATTATCATTAACAATACCCATTAATTGTTTCAATGTTATTTTATTACTTCCAAGACCAATATATACTTCAAACATGTCACTTACCCTTAATTCAGTAACAATTTTATCAATATTTTCATCATTTAAAAATTCATTAACTGGTATTTTTTGTTTCTTTAATTCTTTATTTAATAATTCCTGTCCATTTTTCAAATATTCACTACGATCAATACGATTTAAAAAGCCCTTAATCTTATTTTTAGCACCAGATGTTTTAGCCATTTTTAACCATTCATGACTAGGACCACTTGAATTTTTATTAATATTAATTTTAACAACATCATTATCATGAAGTTTATAATCAAACGGAACAATAACACCATTAACAATTGCTCCAACCATTTTATTACCAACATCAGTATGAACTGCATAAGCAAAATCAATTGGGGTTGACCCTTTAGCAAGTTCTAATACATCACCTTTTGGAGTAAAAACAAATATTGTGTCTTTAAAAAAGTCCTTACTTAATGTTTTTGCAACCTCATCTTCTGAAATAGAATCCTCTTTAAGTTCCATAACAGTTCTAAAGAATTGTAACTTCTGCTCCATAGTATTAACCATAGCTTTAGAATTACTACCATGTTCTTTATAAGACCAGTGAGCAGCAATACCTTTTTCTGCTATATAATCCATTTCATAAGTTCTTATCTGTATCTCAAAAAAATTTCCATCAATACCAATTACTGTTGTATGAAGTGACTGATACATATTAGGTTTAGGCATAGCAATATAATCCTTAAACCTTTTAGGTAATGGTTTATAAATTGAATGTATTAATCCCAATACTTGATAACATTCTTGTGTCTTATCTACATATACTCTTAAGGCAAGTAAATCATATATATCACTAAATTTTTTACCCTTATCAAGTTTTTTATAGATACTATAAATGCTTTTTGCTCTACCTTTAATTTCATGCTTAATACCATTATCATTTAACAACTTAGAAATATTTTCTTTCATTTCATTTACGAGGTTATCTCTTTCAGTCTTTGTTTTATTCAAGGTTTCAACAATGGAAAAATAAGCATCTGGCTTGTAATAACGAAGAGCCAAATCTTCAAGTTCACTCTTAATCTTACTAATACCTATACGATGAGCAATAGGTGCTAGTATATCAAGAGTTTCTTTAGCTTTTTCTTTTTGAACACTATCTGGATGTACCCAAATAGTACGCATATTATGAAGCCTATCAGCAAGTTTTATAAAAATTACTCTAACATCTTCAGTAAGACCAACCAATATTTTACGATTATTATTAGTAGTACTTTCACTATCACTAGAAAAACTTATCTTATTTATACGATTTATGCCATCAACTAATAGAGCTATCTCTGGGCTAAACATTTCCTCTATATCTTTTTTTGTAACATTTTCATCCTTTAGAACCTCATGAAGAAGTGCTGCACATATAGTTGAACAATCAACCTTTAAATCAGTAAGTATATAGGCAACATTTAACGGATGAATGCAAAAATCGTCACCCGTTAAACGCTTTACCCCAAAATACTTCTTTTCAATATATTGATAAGTTTTTTCAATTAAGTTTAATTCTAAAGGATTATCAATATATGTTTTAACTGCAGTCATTAACTCATCAATACTTTTAATTTGTTTATTCATTTAATCATCTCATTCTTCATACCATTTCTTTTTAATTGGTTTACCTGCACTATGTTTTTCAATCATAAGCCATATCTGACTTGCTATAAACAATGATGAATAAGTTCCAGCAACTAACCCAATTAAAAGTGCTATATTAAAGTTAACTATTTCGTGTGAACCAAAAGCAATAAGAGCAACAACTGGAATTAAAGTAGTAGTAGTTGTAATTGCACTTCTTACTATAGTTTGTTTTAAACTTAAATTAACAACACTAGTTAATACTTCTTTTGAAGCAATACAATTCTTTTGTTTTTCTTTCAAATGCTCTCTAATTCTATCAAATGTAACAATAGTATCATTAATTGAATATCCAATAATTGACAAAATTGCAGCAATAAAAATACTATTAACTTCTAATTTAAACATACTAAATAAAATCACAATTGCAAGTACATCATGTAATAAAGCAACAATAGCACCAATAGCAAAACTAAACTTAAATCTAATTGATATATATATTACTATAAAGATAGACGCAATTATAAGCGAATAAACTGCATTCTTAACTAATTGTTTTTTTACAACATTAGAAACAACACCTATATCAGTCTGAGCCTCATACTTTTCTTTAAAATACTTTTCGGTTTCAAGCACCTGTTCTTGTGTTAAGGAATTAGAAATTTTAATAATAACATTATTATCACTAATCTCTTCTACTTCATATAATTCATATTCCATCTTTTGAATATCATTTTTAATATCATCCATTTTAAGAACATTTTCTGTTTTTAATGTAATCGAAGTTCCACCTTTAAAATCAATACCTAATTTCATACCAAATTTGAAAACCCATACAAGTCCAAATACAATAAATAAACTTGAAAATAAAATGCATTTATGACCAAATTTTACAAAGTTAAATTCATGTTTTTTATCTTTATGTTCCTTATAACCAATAAATGAATATAGTTTTTCATCAAAATACTTTGTTTTAACAAACATATCAAGTAATGATCTATTAACAAAAACCATAATAATCATAGTTACAATAGTACTTATAATTAACATTGTAGCAAAACCTTTTACACTACTTTCACCTAAAATAAAAAGTACAATAGCAACTAATAATGTTGTAAGGTTTGAATCAAATATAGTGGCAAAAGAATTTTTATTACCATTCTTATATGCCATCTGAAGCTTTGTTCCACCCTTTAATTCATCTTTAATTCTAGCAAATGTAATAACACATGAATCAACTGCCATACCTATTCCAATTACCATTGCAGCAATTCCAGGAAGTGTAAGTACACCACCTACTAACCAAAATGTAAAAAGTGTTGATAAAGCATATATAAGCATACATGCACTAGCAATAATTCCTGAAAACTTATAAATAACAATTAATACTAACGCAATTCCTGCAACACCAATGATTCCCGCCATACATGTTTTTGTAAGTGAAGATTCACCAAATGAAGCTGCTACCGTCTTAGAAGAAACTTCTGTCAACTTGGTAGGTAAACTTCCTGAATTTATAAGTTCAACTAATGTTTTTACTTCTTTTTCGGTAAAATTTCCCTGAATAATTACATCACTTGAAAATCCCTGTGAAACAGTAGCACTTGATAAACAATTAGAATTATCAGTGCCACACAATCTACCATTTCCAGTCTTACTATACGAATCTGTCCCATCTTCAAAATCTAACCAAATAACTAATGTTTTGTCATCACTTTCACTAATAGCCTTAGTTACTTTATAAAACTTTTCATTGTCTGCAATTGATAATGATACCGCAGGTTTACCATATTGATCTTGTGATACTCTAGCAGCACCAGCTTTTAAAACACTACTAGTCATAAGCAATTCATCATTTGTGTTTCTAAAACTCAAACTTGCAGCCTTTCCTAATACTTTTCGTGCCTCTTCAGGGTTAGTAACACCAGCTAATTGAACACGAATTTTATCTGTTCCTTCAATAACAATACTAGGTTCTGATACTCCAAGAACATCTATTCTTTTAATTAAAGTTTTAGATGTATTTGTAACAGCATCCATTGTTAAAGTACTATCATCAATAGTATCAACTTGATATAAGACCTCAAAGCCGCCTTTTAAATCAAGTCCAAATTTTATATCTTTTAATATAGGAATAGATATTATTCCTCCTACTAATAAAATTAATATAACAATAAATATATTTTTAGTTAACTTTGCTTTCATTTAAATCGTCCTCCATTTTATCACTAAAATAAACTTTTCTTTCTTTAGCTCCCATTTTACTTTTTAAATAGTCATCAATTAGCATATTATCTGCATTTAATATATCATCAACCATTCTAAACAATCTTAAATTACGACTATTATTCCATACATTATCTTTAAGATAATTCCATACATCTTCAGCAGATACATAATTTATACCAGTTCGTTTCATTTCTTCACATTTTGTATCAAGCGCTGGTTTTACTCTTTTATAAAGTTCTTCTATTGAAGAAAATGCCACATCATCCATTATTACCTCCTATAAAACATCATACCTATATTATATATTAATTTAACCTTTTTTTAAAGAAATTTATATATTTTTATTACAAAAAAATGCACTTTTGTGCACTTTTAACGATAAATAACCATAGCCGAAAAACAAAACACCTGTTCTTCAGAAAAAACACTAACTGCAGTTTGGAATTTTATATCAATAATTTCACCATCAAAATCATCTAAAAAATCATTAATAGATGATTCTAAATCTTTTTCATGACCCTCATCAAACAATTTTACTTTCATATCATCACCAAAAAAAATATAACATAATAATGTTATATTTTTTGTCGAATTAGTACTTAATCAAACGATCTTTAAAAGTTACATACTTAGCTGGGAAATTAACAACAAGTCTTGGATTAATTCTTCTTGCATTAAATGTAGATATATAATAATAATCCTTTAAATATAAACCGGTTGCTACTATAAAGTGAACATGCGCTCCTGTAGAACACCTGTCACCATCAGACCTTGCACCACCCATAATACCTATTTGTGTATCCTTTGTTACCGTATCACCCTCAGAAACATACACTCTTCGTAAATGCCAATATGCAGTTGTATAGGTTTCACCACTATATAACCTATGTTGAATATAAACAATATTACTTCCGCAAGATTGATTTCTTGAAATTGCAACTACCATTCCAGCACCTGCCGCATAGACAGGAGTATTATTGTCATAAGTTGAAACATCAATAGCCCCATGGAATGAATAAAATCCAGAAGTGTCATAATCAGGATAACCGAATTCTTGCGTTACATATCCTACCTTTAAAGGTCTAAATAATTCCGTTGTAGGTGGTAATTTCTTTGCAGTACAAACATCCAAATCATCAGAAGGAGTACATCCCATCTCATAGTACATTGCAATAGCATCCTCTTTCATACGAATTTCTTCCTCAATATCAACCTGTTCATTCTCATAATTACTAAGTTCAACACTAAGGGAACTATACAATTTTTCAAGTTCAGCCTGCCTACTACTTAAATCTTTCTTTTTTTGATCTAACTCTTTAGTCTTTTTATTATTTTCACTAATCTTATCCTGATATTCTTTTATAAGGGTTTTATTATATTTAGCAAGTTGTTCAGAAACTGCCATTCTATATATAAAATCAGTAAAAGTCTTAGCTCCAAATGCATATTCAAGATAAGCCGATTCACCATTTGATTTTTGAAAGAAATTTAAAATAGTTTTAATTTCTTCTTCTTTATTAGCAATCGAAATATTTAACTCCTCTATCTCCTCATTTAACTTCATTATTTCATTATTTGCCTTTATAATTTCATTATTAGCGCTAATAATTTTTTGCTTAGTTGCTTCCATCTGCTGTGATGTTTGCTGCTGCAAAAGTCTATTATTTTCATAATCATCTTTATATTTAGCCAGTTCTTCTTCTACATCCCCTAATGTCTTTGCCTTAATAATAAATGAAGGTATTACAAAATTAGGAAATATAAGAATAAAAATTGAAATCAAACTAAAAACCTTTTTTAACATTACAATTACTCCTTTAATTCTTTCCTAATTTTTTTATAATTAGGTACATATTTTGAAACCAAATTCCAAAAATCTTTTGAATGATTAAAATAAACCAAATGACTAAGTTCATGAATAATAACATAATCAAGTTTTTCGGTATTATATCTCATAAGTTCACTATTTAATGTTATAGTATGTGTTTTAACATTGCAAACTCCCCATCTGGTTTTCATTTTTCTTATTCTTAAACTAGGTTTAGGAATAGATTCCTCTACTAAATTATAATTATATTCTAGCCTTTTTAAGAATAAATTTTCCATTTCTAATTTATACCATTTAAGGAAAGTTTTTTCATCAGGTGCGTATATATTATCAGAATATATATACACCTCAGAATATCTTATGTCATAAACAATATTATACTTATTTCCCAAATAATAAAAATCATTATTTTTTTTAATATTATTACTTTTTTTCTCTATAAGTTTTCTTATAGAATCAATATTTGAATCAAGAATGTTTTTTATACTTCTTTTGGTTGTAAAATAATTAGTAGTAACAACAATATTTAAATTATCATCAATTCTTAAATAAGTATTTTTATTATTCTTTTTAATTATAACAACATTATAAAAAATAGAATCTATTTCATATTTCATCTACCAAAAATACTCCTATTACCATTTAAAGTTGCATTTAAATGGCATTTTCTAATAGAACTATCTAAGTTCTTAATAAATGACAATTTTTTCTCATCTTGAAGACCATCATAACATCTTAAGACAACCGAATACTCAAGATATTTATTATTATCTAACAACTGGCTATTTTGTTTAACATCACTTCTAAACTTTAACCATCCATAATATTCTTGAGCAGCATCCTTTGTTAATTTTGATATATAATAAAAATAAATACTTACAAAAATAGATGGTACCAAAATAAAAAAACCAAGAATATTATTAACTTTTAAGATAATGTTTAAAATAAATAGTAAAATACCAATTCTTTGAACCAATTTAACTAAACCATACTCAAGCTTTTCCTCAAACAAAAATTTTTTATTACTTTCAACGGTTGCAAAACGTTTCCATAACTGATAATTAAGCAAGAATTTAGAAGCACCAGATGATTTATCACAAAACTTATTTATTTGATACATTGAAACAACCTTTTTATCACCAATTATTTCAAATAAAAGTTCCATAATATTAAACTCTGAATTAGTCAAATCCTCATCATTATTTCTAATAAATATAAAATCATTATGTTCATACTTAATTCTAATTTTTTTTCTATTAATTAAATTAATTATACTAGCTGTTAAAACATCAGGCTTAATCTTTTTATACATTATAAATGATAAATCAATAACATTTCTCTTATTATCTCTAGGATCAACCTCTTTTTCAAAATCATATAATCTGTTATTTGCACCATTTAAATAAATTATAAATAATATATAAAATATATACCATATAATTAATGCAACATAAAATAAAGTATTAACCATATTATCACCTATATTCTAACAACATAATTGTAACACAAAAAAAGAAGTTTTTAAACCCCTCTTTTATTTTTTTAGAAATTCTAAAATTTCATTATTTTTCTCAGAAACGATATAAATTATATAATCACCATAAGTAGTATATATAGCTTTTTCTACTAAATCTTTTTGTTCTGGAAAATAATTAAACTTTACCCATTGATCTTCATAAGATTGCTTAAACTTATCAGTTTCATTCATAACATTTTTATTGTTTGGACTAATAACCAAAATCATTGTTGCATCATCATAAGATTTAGGAGCAATAAATAAAATATTACTTACATCACTAGTATTGATGTCATATTTTTTTGAAACAGTATCCTTATCAACAATTTCATGATTTAAATAATATTTTTCAAGTAATAAATTACCTTTAGTTTCTAAATCAATTTTACTATTATTTGAACATCCTATAGCACAAAAAACAAAAAATAAACTAACTATCAGTCTTCTTATTTTCATATCATCACCTATAATATCGTAACAAATTATTAATTTTTTGTAAAGATTAAACTATTTTTTAATTAAGATTTTATTACCCTGTGAAATACATATCTCATCCTCTAATAACTCCTCAGATTTTAAAACCTCATTTAATTTTGATATATATATATTTAAATTATTATCAGAATTTTCCTTTTGCTTTATTATCCCATCTAATTCTTTTCTAATATGTTTAATCTTTTTATTATATTTTGATATTTCTATATTATTTTCACTAATCATATTTCTATAAAAATCTACATTACTCTTTTTAATATAATTCCATCTTTCTAAACAAGCACCTAAATATAAGCTTGTTATAATTGGAACCGATATAAGAGCAATACCTAAATTTAAAATTACACTTAATAAAACATTTAATGCAACAAAAACAATATAAATACGAGTATTTTCCATAATACTTTTTCTTGCTTTATTTACCCCATTTATTACCAAACAGCATTTTTTATTCTCTTGTTTCAGCATATCTATTTTAGTCTGATTTATACATATTTCTCTTGAAAGTTCATTCTCAAATATATAATTAGTATTCCTATCAGTTAGATAATATTTAATATTACCATTTATCTCTTTAATTAAATTTATTAATTCAGTTTTTGTCATAAAATCACCTAAAAAAATATTTTATCAAATAATTTTTTTTATGTAAAGAAAAAAGCCTTTATGGCTTAAAATAATTCATTCTTTATGTTAGGATTATTAAGTACATTTACCATTTTTTCTATTTCTTCTTTAGTATTATATAAATATAAACTCATCCTACAAGTATTTTTAATTCCTAAATCATCTTTTAAAATTTTGGCACAATGATTTCCTGCTCTAACACAAATATGATACTTATTTAAATAGACAGCTAAATCTTGAGCAAATATATCCTTATAATTAAATGTAATAATACCACTTTCAGTATTTTCATTATATATTATAATATTAGGATTTTTCTTTAAAAGATTTACTGCATATTCTTTTAGATTTTTCTCATATAAAGTAATATTATCCATACCTATATTATTTAAATACTTAATTGCCTCTCCAAAAGCAATTACACCTTCTATATTCTGAGTTCCTGCCTCAAATAAATATGGAATATCCTTATACTGTCTAGTTCCTGTATTATCAAAACTAGCATTCATACCTCCACCAAAATTCAATGGTTTCATATTATTTAAGTACTGCTCTTTTGCATACATTACACCTACCCCTGTTGGTCCTAACATTTTATGGGCAGAAAAAGCTAAAAAATCTATATCTAGTTTTTGAACATCAATACTTAAATGTGGTACACTTTGAGCTCCATCAATAACAACTAAAATACCCTTGCTATGTGCATACTCAATAATTTCCTTAATATTTCTTATATCTCCTACTACGTTAGTGATATGGGCTATACTAATAACTTTAGTTTTATCTGTTACTGTTTTTTTAATATTATCCATAGTTAAACAATAATTTTCATCAAGAGGTATATAATTCACCAAAATATCATTGGTAGTTTGAAGTTCAAACCAAGGAAGAATATTTGAAGCATGTTCTGCTTTAGTAATTAAAACTTCATCACCAGATTTTAAATAATCTTTAAAATAACCAAATATTATTTGATTTAATGACATAGTTGTTCCACTAGTAAAAACAATTTGTTTTATAGATGGTGCATTAATAAAAGATGCCACTAAATTTCTTGTTTCTTCATATAAATCATCAACTTTAAGACTATAATCGTAGTCTCCCCTATGAGCATTAGCAGTATATTTAGTATAATAGTCAGAAATACTATCTAAAACACAACTTGGTTTTAAAGTTGTTGCCCCATTGTCAAAATATATATAATCATTTTTTAAGATAGTAAAATCTTCTCTATTCATTTTATCACCCCCAATAATTCTTAATTAATTGATCAATATAATCACTTATAGAATCATCCAAATTTGATAGTAAAAACCCTTTAATAAGTAATTTTTTTGCCTCTTCATAATTTATTCCACGGCTTTGTATATAAAATAAATCTTCTAAAGAAAAATCACTAATATGTGCAGAGTGATTAGCCTCAACATTCATTTCATCAATAAGTAGATTAGGATTTATTTGACATTTATTATTAGTAAAATTAATTATTCTATTATCTTGCATAAGATAAGAACTACTACTACCATTTGGAACAAAACCCGTTACATTAAACTGCAATTTACCATTTTCAATATTTATACCATTAGTAATAATATTACTTGTTGTATTCTTTTCCAAATGATTAACTACAATATCATAATTTTCACTATTTGTACATACCGTTTTAAGTACATAATTAACGCTAGAATTTAACCCATTTAATTCAATTACATCATACTCTGAAATCTTGCTACCACTATTTATTTTTTGAACAAATAAGCTACTATTTTCACCTAATTTATATGAACACTTGACTTTTATATTTTTACAATTTTTTTTATCTATAAGATTTAATCTTACACCATTTAAAACATTTATTATAAAATTAATTTTTACTTCTTCTTTTATATTATATTCTATTTCTAAATTACTATCATTTAATATGTCCAGTAAGTAAACCTTTATAAATTCATCACTAGATAATTCCTTAAAACTAATATAGTTACTAATATTTAAATCTATATTATTATCTGTAATTATTATCTTATCTTTCATTATTTACCTCTATATTTTCATAACCATCTTGCTCTATATCATTTACAAGTTCGTAATTTCCAGTTTTAATAATTTTTCCGTTTTTCATAATATGTACATAATCAGGATGAATATAATCAAGCAAACGATGATAATGCGTAATAAGTAAAATAGCAGGTTTTTCTTCATTAAAATACTCCATAACATTATTTCCAACTATTTTTAAACTATCTACATCAAGTCCTGAATCTATTTCATCAAGCATAACAATGCTTGGTTTTAACATATACATTTGTAATATTTCATTTTTTTTACGTTCCCCACCTGAAAAACCTTTATTTAATCCTCTATGAATCATATCTTTATTCATTTTCAATTTGTCAACATATTTATCTAAATCCTTAATAAAATCAAATAATTTAAAATCATCATTCTGTTTTGCTCTAATAGCTGTTCTTAAAAAGTCAGCATTTGTTACCCCATCTATTTCAATTGGTAGTTGCATTCCTAAAAAAATTCCAAGTCTAGCGCGTTCATCAACATTTAAAGTAGTAATATCCTTATCATCAAATAGTATTTTACCGCTTTCTATTCTATAATTCATATCACCCATTATTACTTTTGTAAGAGTTGATTTTCCCGTTCCATTCGGCCCCATAATAGCGTGTATTTCACCACTTTTTATTTCTAAACTAAAATCATTTAAGATTTTCTTATCACCATTTACTGCAGAAACTGATAAATTAATTATTTTTAAACTATGCATATAATCATCTCCATAAATACTATTTTATCAAAAAATATTATAAGAGTGTATACTTTTTTTTAAATTAACCAATATATATATAGAATATTCGCAGATATTCACAAAAAGAAGCTTATACCTTCTTTTTTATGTTATAATAATTTTGTAAAGGAGAGTAAATATGAATTGTATTTTTTGTAAAATTATTAATGGTGAAATTCCTTCATATACTATCTATGAAGATGAAATAGTGAAATGCTTTTTGGATGTTAATCCAGATAGTAATGGACATGCTCTTATTATTCCTAAAAAACACTATACAGACTTAAATGATATTGATGAAGAAACACTAAATCATATTATGACTATATCAAAAAAAATTAAACAATTATTAGAAGAAAAACTGAATATTGATGGATTAACACTAATTCAAAATAATGGTGATGTGCAAGAAGTAAAACATTATCATTTACATTTAAAACCATTTTATAAGGAAAAACAAGAAATCATCAATGTAGAAGAAGTATTTAAAAAAATCAAAGGTTAAAAAACCTTTGATTTTATTTTATATTTTTAATATATTTCTCTGATAAAGAAATAAATAAATTAAGTACTTCAGTATCATTCGGAAATTCTGCTTCCATAAATAAAACACAATTATTTTCAAAAACCCCATATAATTTTGTTTCTTCATTTTCACTTGAAATAATATAACCTTCTTTGGAACCTTTGATAAAATCCTCGGAATCTCGATCATAAATATATAGAACTATACTTCTATCATTAGCTGTATATTTGTAAGCCTGCAACGCACCAAATTCTTTATAATTAACATTAGTTTTATTATATTCAATCTTTAAATCTTTTAACCCCTTTTCAAAATCATTATAAATATCTTTTTGTGCCTTATAACTTATATATATAGGCCCTATAATAAAATAACAAATTGTGAACAAAACTATAATTATAATAGGTATGAATAATTTATTTAGCAGTTTCTTCATTATTTTTTTCTTCCTCCAATAGTACTTCTTTTCTTGATAGATTTAATCTACCTTTTTTATCATATCCAAGAGATTTTACAAGAATTTCATCACCAAGTTTAACAACATCACTTGTTTTTTCTACTCTCTCTTTAGCAAGATGTGAAATATGTACCAATCCCTCACATCCTGGCCATACTTCAACAAAACAGCCAAAATCTTCTATTTTTACAACTTTTACTAAATAATTTTTACCAGTTTCAACTTCTCTCACAACATTTTTGATCATTTCAGCAGTCTTTTCTATTATCTCCTTGTTAGAATGATATATAATTACTCTACCATCATCTTCCAAATCAACTTTAACTGCATTTACATCTGTAACAGATTTAACATTGCTAGCCTCACAAATAATCTTGGTAATCATCTCTCCACCTTTACCAATAACTTCTTTTATACGATTTGGATCAATCATAAATGTATATGTCTTTGGAGCATACTGGCTTACTTCACTGCGTGGTTCTGGTATTTGTTTTGTAATAACGTCAAGGATTTGATATCTTGCCTCTTTTGCTTGAGCAAGTGCTTCTTTTAGAATTTGTTTAGTTATACCTTTAATTTTAATATCCATTTGAAGAGCACATATACCATTTTTAGTACCTGCAACTTTAAAGTCCATATCTCCTAAATGATCTTCCATACCTTGAATATCGATTAAGATAGTGTAATCATCTCCATCAGTAATAAGTCCCATAGCAATTCCTGCAACAGGTGCTTTTATTGGTACACCGGCTGCCATTAAAGCCATACATCCTGCGCAAATACTTGCTTGTGATGATGAACCATTACTTTCAAGTATTTCAGAAACAACTCTTATTGTATAAGGGAATTCATCTTCAGATGGAATAACTTGCGCAAGTGCTCTCTCACCAAGAGCCCCATGTCCAATTTCTCTTCTTCCTGGTGCACCATATCTTCCTGTTTCACCAACACTAAATTGTGGAAAATTATAATGAAGCATAAATCTTTTTTCATCTTCTAAACTTAAACCATCAATTATTTGATGTTCACCAAGAGCTCCAAGCGTTACAACAGATAAACTTTGTGTTTGACCTCTTGTAAAAAGAGCTGAACCATGTGTTCTTGGAAGTAAATCAATATCGGTTGAAAGTGGTCTAATTTCTGTCATAGCTCTTCCATCAGCACGTGTTTTTTCCTTAACAACTATTTTTCTAAATATATCATATTCGATTTCTTCTAAAACTAATTTTACCTTTGTAATTAGTTCATTTAATTCATTATCTTTTAAATTACTATTTTCTTCGGTATATTTTAAAACAATATCTTCTTTTATTTTATCAATTGCAGCATATTTTTCTAACTTATCTTTTATTCTAAGGGCATGATTTAAATTATCACTTGCTAGTTTAGATACTTCATCTCTTAATTCATCAGATATTTCTAGTACATCATATGACATTTTTTCTTCACCAATTTCAGCAATAATTTGCTCCTCGAAGGCAATTAATTCTTTTATGGCATCATGTCCAAACATAAGAGCTGATAGCATATCCTCTTCAGAAACTTCCTTTGCACCTGCTTCAACCATATTAATAGCCTCTTTTGTTCCGGCAACTGTTAAATCAATATCTGATAATTCAACTTGTTCTGCTGTTGGATTTATAATAAATTCTCCATTTACTCTACCAACTTTTACACCAGCAATTGGCCCATTAAAAGGAATTTTGCTTATACATGTACAAAGTGATGATCCAAACATTGCTGTCATTTCTGGTGAATTATCTTGATCTACAGAAAGAACAGTATTAACTATTTGCACTTCATTTCTGAAATTTTCAGGAAAAAGTGGACGCATTGGTCTATCAATCATACGAGCAGCAAGTGTTGCATTCTCGGTAGGTCTACCTTCTCTTTTAATAAAGCCACCTGGTATTTTACCTACAGAGTATAATTTCTCTTGATATAAAACCATAAGTGGAAAAAAATCTGACAATACATTAGCATTCTTTGATACTACTGCTGTAGATAGAATAACTGTATCACCATATCTTACTAAAACAGCACCATGTGCTTGTTTAGCAAGTTCCCCATGTTCTACTATAAGTTTTCTTCCCCTAAAATCTAGTTCAAATATTTTTTTCATTTCCTACCTCCATTTTATATCTTTTTTTGCATCATTAAATAGTGTTAACATTTTTCTTTTAAACATGTTATTTTTCACTTTTAAATGTGGATTTTTTTCCTGTTCATTATATAAAAAATCCCTATAAGACATCATTTTTTTTACATTAACTATTAAATCCCCATGTTCTGGCATATCATTAAATGTTTTATATTTCTCCCCTGTTTGTAAATCATAGTATTTGGTTCCCTGCTTTGAATATATAAGGGCCAATTTTATTGGTATAGATTCATATTCATCACTAATATATAGTAGATCCATATATTCTATCTTATGAGAAATTATAGCATTAATTTCTGCAACATAAACATTATCTAATTTCATTTCGATAAACCTTCTTTCAAAAATAAAGGCACTCAAAAAAGAGTGCCTACTTTTATTTATAAATTATTTTCTTAAGCCTAATGATTTAACAACCTCACGATATCTTGTAACATCATTTTTTATTAAATAGTTAAGCAAACTTCTTCTTTTACCAACTTTCTTTAATAATCCTCTTCTTGAATGGAAATCATGTTTGTGTTCTTTTAAATGCTCAGTTAAGTTCTTAATTTCTTCAGTCAAAATAGCAATTTGAACTTCTGCTGAACCTGTATCATTAGTACCCTTTCCATATTTTTTTACAATTTCTGCTTTTGCTTCTTTTGTTAAAGCCATCTTCAATCTCTCCTTTTCTTATATTCCCTTATACTTAGATAAAAGTTGGAGAATCTCAAATCCAAGAATAAGTACATATTTAATATACACTATTATTTATGAATAATCAAGTATTTTTTTAATCTTCATCACTAAAAGAAAGTAAATTTCTAATTTCTTTTTCATCTAAGTTAGAAATCATGTTTTGATCTCTAACATCCCCTTCTATTAAAGCATCACTCAATAACTTCTTTTTATTTTGTAGGTCTAAAATTCTCTCTTCAATTGTTCCTTTACAAATAAGTCTAATAACCTCAACTGTGTTTTTTTGACCAATACGATGTGCTCTATCTGTTGCTTGATTTTCAACTTGTGGATTCCACCATAAATCCAAATGGATAACAACATCCGCACTAGTTAAATTAAGACCAGTTCCACCGGCTTTAAGCATAATTAAGAAAACATTTGTATTATCATTATTAAAGGCATCAACTAATTCTGCTCTTTTTTTACTAGATACTGATCCATCAATTATATAATATGTAATATTTTCTTTTTCAAAACTTTTCATGACAATTTCTAAAGCTTTTTTATAACTAGTAAAAATAAGTATTTTGTGATTATTTTTTACAATATCTTTTACTAAACTCGTAATAGTATCTATTTTAATAGCTTCACCTTTATATTCATCAAAAACAAGTTTTGGATCAATACAAATTTGTCTTAATCTCGTTAACAATTGTAATATTTTAAATCTTGCTTTAAGGAATCCTTCTGAACTTATTATTTCATCCATTTCCTCTTTTGTCTTTTTTAATTGTTCTACATATACTTTCTTTTGTTCAGGATACAAATCTAAATATATATTATTGTCTATTTTATCCGGTAAATCTTTAAGAACATCACTTTTTTTACGTCTTAATATAAACGGAGTAATTTGTTTATCAAGTGATTTTAATATATCTAGTGCTTCATCATCTATTTCTTTTATATTATACTTTGCTTGAAAATATGTTAAACTACTTAAATATCCAGGCATAATATAGTCAAAAATACTCCATAATTCTGTTACAGAATTTTCAAGTGGTGTACCTGTTAAAGCAAACTTAATATTACTCTTAATATTTTTAACTGTTTTTGTAATAATGGCTTTAGGATTTTTAATATTTTGAGCTTCATCAATAATCATAACTTCAAAATGATAATCTTTATATATATCAGAATCTTCTCTTAATAAACCATATGTTGTAATTATAATATTAATGTTACTTATACTATCAAATATTTCATTTCGTATTTTTTTAGTACCCGCAATTACTTTATATTTCAAGTCATTACCAAATTTATTAAATTCATTTTCCCAGTTATATATAAGTGATGTTGGAGCAACAATTAAAAATTTATAATCACTATTTTCTTTAATTAACTGTTTAATAAAATAAATAATTTGAATAGACTTTCCTAAACCCATTTCATCAGCAAGAATGGCTCCGAAACCACATTTATATATATTATAAAGCCATTTAACACCAACTACTTGATACTCTCTTAAAATATCATCATTTATATCTAATGAAATATTCTTATATTTTTTAAATTTATTTATAAATTCATCAAATAAATTATTTGTTTTAACCATATTATATTTTAAACTATCTAAATAAATAGCCCTATATTTAGGAATAATATATTCATGATTATTTTCTATATTATTGGGATTTATATTTAAATCATTTGTTAAACTATTAAATTCTTTTAAATTTTCATTTTGAAGATTAATAACATTACCATTTTTTAATTTATAATATTTCTTTTTATTATGAAGACTATCAAAGATATGTGATATTTCACTTGTATCTATGCCATCTAAATTAAAATCATATTTAAAGATATTATCTGTACCTATAGAAAAATGTGATACTATATGTGTTTTTTCAATTATTTTAGTATTATCTAATTTTTCACTTGTATATATATCATACTTTTGTTTTAATTCGGGTAATGTTTTATCTAAAAAGATATCAAAGTCATCTAAATCATTTAATACAAACTTATTATCATCATAGTTAAAATTATGACTAATAACATCAGATACAACACTATTTTCATACTCATAATTACGTAAAACACTATTATTATCACTTCCATAATATAGTTCTGTTCCTTTATAATTAAATTTTATATTACAAACAACATTATCTAAAAAGTCAAAATATAGTTCCGTTTTAGGCTTTATTATAACAAAATCATCTTTAATTCCTTCATCATAACTAGTCTTTTCTTCTAATACTTTATTACCCATACCTATTACCAATTTAGATAAATCTTTTTTCTCAAATGTTAAACTATTTGTTTTATATTTATTCATAATTGTAAGTACATTAGCAAGTTCTTTATCTATTTGATAAAGTAAATTATCTTTTATAATAAAATTATTAACAAATAAGTATTTATAATCAGCATTATATGTTAAATTATATAAATCATCATGTTTTGTTATTTTAAATTCAAAAGGATTTTGTTTAATAAAACCATTAAAATGATAATATGGATAAACATTAAATTCTTTATTTTCTAATAAATTTAAAAAATCTAAGATTTGTTTTCCTTTTAATAATGGAGCAGATTCATAATAATTATGTTCATTATCATAAATACTATCAATATAATCAATTATTTTACTATCAACTTCGTTAAATTTTTGTATAGATGGATCATAGGTAAATTGTTTACCAAATTCATAAGATTCATAAAAACCGTTATATGTATTTAAAAATAGAGATAGTTTATTATTAAGTGAATATAATTTATTTTCACCTACTTTTAAATAAACATATACTCCACCTCTTCCATAACCTGAGCCCTGTCTAAGTTCAATTTCTAAATTTAAAATGGTTTTATGATCATAATTACCATTAAGATTATATAAATCATTAATTATTTTTTGAGACGTTTCAAGTTCATTTTCAACCTTTATTTCTTCATTTATGAGATTAGGAAATATTTCATTTCCATATTTGATAAGAACAAGAGCAATATGTTTACAAGATCCTGTTTCATCACACATAGGACAAGTACAATTAGATCCAATAACTTCATTATGTTGCATAATTATTTCAACATTATATGTATTATCATTATTAATTGAATCAACTTTATATTTATATATTTTACTATTGCCAAGAATGGTTAAAACCTTTTGATTTTGAACACTATCTAAAGGAAGCAATTTAGCTTTTCTATAATTACTTGCTCCTACAATATCAATTATTTTTTCTCTAAGTGTATTAAACATTATATCACCTACATCCTTAAAACATCTTATAAACTTTTAATAAAGTAGAATCATTTTCATCTTCCTTATAAAGTGCAACTGCATTATTTTTATCATCTATAAAAAGTATTTCATCTACATTATAATTATTAATAATCTTAACACCATTTCTTATTTTAAATAAAAGTTCATCATTTGCATTCATAGTATAAATACCAGATAAAGCATCAACAATTGAAATAATTTTATAATTGTTATTATTTATATCATCTAAAGTATAAGCATCAGATATACAAAAGTTTCCTTGTTTAATTCTTCTTAACTCAGACATTATGCCAATTGTATTTAATTTAGTAGCAATATCATTAACTAAACTTCTAATATAAGTACCTTTGCTAACAGAGCATTCAATATTAAATATAGTTTTATTATTATCATATTTAACATCACCAACTAAATTTATATCTTTAATGGTAACTAATCTTTTGGGAAGAGATACATCTTCACCATCCCGAGCATATTCATATAATTTCTTTCCATTTATTTTAACTGCTGAATATATTGGAACCTCTTGCATATAACTGCCTATCATTTCATTTAAAACATCTATAATTTGATCCTTTGGGTATATGGCTTTTTCTTTTCTTAATATTTTTCCTTCACCATCTAATGTATCTGTTTGAATGCCAAGTGTTATAGTAGCAACATATTTTTTATCATTTGATGTAAGTTTTTCAACTAGCTTAGTTGCCTTTCCAAGACATAAAACTAAAATACCAGTTGCATTAGGATCAAGAGTTCCAGTATGGCCTATTCTCTTTGTCCCAAACTTTTTACCTACTATATTTACAACATCTCTACTTGTATATCCTTTTGGTTTATCTACGATTAAAATTCCATCCATATTTATGCTAATTTCACTTTCTTTTTAGAATTTCTTAGTACAAACATATCTTCATTGTTTTCCAAAAGATTGTGTGACAAATCATATATTCTATCTTTATAAAATGAAATTATATTATTATTAATAGTTTGTATTTCATTTTTTTCAGTTGAATCAAATGCTATTTTAAATAACTTTTCAGTTGAATTATAATGTGAAAATATATTGGGATATATCTTAAACAATGACAAGCTAAACAAAACCTTATCAAATTTAATGTTATCTAATTTTAATTTAAAAAAATATTCATTAATTTGCAAAACTAAATATTCAATATTTTCATCAGTAAATTTTAAATATTCAATATTATTTTCAATCATACCTTCAACTAGTATTTTAATTATATCTTGATAAATAGTTTGTTCCATAAAGACCTCCATTAAATAGAAATATTATATCTTAAAAGCAGTCACAATTCAATATATTTACAAAAAAAGTAATATATATATTGGTGAAGCTCATAGAAGTCATATAAATATTTTATTTCTATGATAATCTTTTTAAACAATGAAAACATATTTATAATGAAAAGTTTAATTGTTTTATATAATTCATCATTACTTCAAGTCAAAAGGAGAATATAGTATCTAATCCAAAAAATCTCTATGAAATTTATTAGAAAAAGTAGCATATTTACTATATACATACCTTACTATATTATCCCTCATCGACAAATGTCAAGGAAAATCTTTACTAACAAAAAAAACTAACAATTGTTAGTCTTTATCACTGCTTGAATCTAAAAAATTCAAGTAAAAATCAATTTGGTGACCTGTACGAGATTTGAACTCGTGAATGCATGCGTGAAAGGCATGTGTGTTAAACCACTTCACCAACAGGCCATATATAATGGTGGACCTGATAGGACTTGAACCTATGACCCCACGCTTATCAAGCGTGTGCTCTAACCAACTGAGCTACAGGTCCACAAAACATTTGACTATTCAAGTATAACTTATTTTATTACTTTTGACAATAGTTTTTTTATATTTTTATCAAAAAAATGAAAAAAAATAAGAACAAGTCTTATTTTTCAAGTCTTTTTAACACATTTTCTTTTCCTATTAAATGAATTGTATTTGGTAGTTCTGGGCCATGCATAATTCCAGATACCTTTATTCTAATTGGCATATATAAAAGTTTTCCTTTTACTCCAGCCTTTTCCTTTGTATTCATAATTGCATTATTAATATTTTCAACTGTCCAATCATTTATTAATTTAATTTCATCAGTAAATACTTTTATAGTATTTGGCACAGATTCATCTTTCATAAACTCATTACATTCTTCATTAGAGGTTATATCTTCATTAAAAAACATTTCAGTTACATCTACAATTTCTTTTCCATAAGAAATATGATCTCTATATAATAGAATTAATTCTTTTATCCATTCATCAGTTTTTCCACTTAAATTATAAGCACTTTCAAGATGATGTTTGGTTAATTTAACCAAATCCTCATCAGATAATTTTTTAATATAATGAGCATTAACCCATTTTAGTTTTTTCACATCATAAGTAGCAGGTGATTTACTAATTCTTTTTGGATTAAACATTTTTACTAAATCATTTAAGCTAAATATTTCTTCATTATTTTCAGGAGCCCATCCCAACAAAGCTAAATAGTTAACAATTGCCTCTGGTAAAAAACCTTCATTATATAAATCCATAAATGATGCATCACCATTTCTTTTAGATAACTTTTGACCATCTTCACCTAAAACCATTGGTAAATGAATATACGTTGGTTTTTCCCATCCAAATGATTCATATAATAAATTATATTTTGGTGTAGACATTAGATACTCATTACCTCTAGCAACATGAGTAATTTCCATCAAATGATCATCTACTACATTAGCAAAGTTATAAGTTGGATAACCATCAGATTTTAACAAAATTTGATCTTCTAAAATTCTATTTTCTACTTCTATCTTACCATATACCACATCTTCATAAGAACTCTTACCATACTTAGGCATTGCTTGTCTAATAACAAATTTTTCACCATTTTTTAATTTTTCTTGAACTTCTTCCTTACTTAAATTTTTACAATGGCCATCATACATAAATGGTATTTTACTCTTGTCTGCTATACTTCTTAATTGCTCAAGTCTCTCTTCTGTACAAAAACAATAATAAGCTTTTCCATTCTCTACTAAATTTTGAGCATATTTTTGATAAATTTCTAGTCTTTCACTTTGAACATAAGGTCCAAACTCCCCAGGATTATTTGGTCCCTCATCAAAATTAAGACCACAAAGCTTACAAGTATTATAAATAAATTCTGTAGCTCCTTCTACTTTTCTTGTTTGATCTGTATCCTCTATTCTCAATATAAAATCACCATTATCATGTTTAGCAACTAAATATTCAAATATTGCAGTCCTTAAATTTCCAATATGCATAAATCCTGTCGGACTTGGTGCAAATCGTGTTCTAGTTTTACTCATATTAACTCTCCTTTTCTAATAATGGTTTTAAAAATAAACCAGTGTAACTTTCTTTAACATTCATAATTTCCTCTGGAGTCCCGGTAGCAACTATTTGCCCGCCACCATCTCCACCTTCAGGTCCTAAGTCAATTATATAATCAGCAACCTTAATAACATCCAAATTATGCTCAATAACAATAACTGTATCACCATTATCAACTATTCTTTGTAATATAACTAATAATTTTTTTATATCATCAGTATGTAACCCTGTTGTTGGTTCATCTAAAATAAATAAACTTTTCCCTGTTGGCTTTTTCTGTAACTCTTTAGCAAGTTTAATTCTACCAGCCTCTCCACCAGATAATGTAGGTGCACTTTGTCCAAGTTTAATATATCCTAGGCCTACATCAACAAGCATTTTTAATTTTGCTTTAATTTTAGGTATATTCTCAAAAAATTCTAATGCCTCTTCAACTCTCATTTCAAGCACATCATATATACTTTTTCCCTTGTATTTAATTTCTAATGTTTCAGTATTATAGCGTGTTCCATTACATACCTCACAAGGTACATAAACATCTGGTAGAAAATGCATTTCAATTCTTTTAACACCATCACCCCAACAGGCTTCACACCTACCTCCTTTAACATTAAAGGAAAACCTGCTTTTATCATAACCACGAATTTTAGCTTCCTTTGTTTCTGTAAATACTTCTCTTATATCATCAAAGACACCTACATATGTAGCAGGATTACTTCTTGGAGTTCTACCAATTGGCGTTTGTGAAATATCAATAATTTTATCTATGTAATCTATTCCTTTAATAGATTTGTATTTACCAGGCTTATCCTTCGTTTTATATAAGTTATTATGAAGCACCTTATATAATATCTCATTAACAAGGCTACTTTTTCCACTACCACTTACACCCGTTACACAAGTAAATGTTCCAAGAGGAAATTTAACATTTATGTTTTTAAGATTATTTTCACATGCACCTTTTATTTCAACAAACTTCTTATTTCCTTTTCTTCTAACTTTAGGAATATCTATTTTTAATTTTCCGGTTAAATATTTACCAGTTAAACTATTATCATTTCCCATAACCTCTTCAGGAGTACCCTTAGCAACTATATTACCACCATGTAATCCTGCACCAGGACCAATATCAACCAAATAATCACTGGCAAGCATAGTATCCGTATCATGCTCAACAACAATTAAAGTATTACCTAAATCACGCATTTCAAGAAGAGAATTGATTAATTTTTGATTATCTCTTTGATGAAGCCCAATTGATGGTTCATCAAGAACATAAAGAACTCCTGTAAGTCTTGAACCAATTTGAGTAGCAAGTCTAATTCTCTGTGCTTCCCCACCAGATAGAGTTCCCGCTTCTCTAGCAAGAGTCAAATAGGACAATCCAACATTTATTAAAAACTCGAGTCTAGAATTAATTTCTTTTAATATTAAATTACTAATCTCTTGCTTTTCTTTCGATAATTTTAAATTTTTTAAAAATTCATGTAGATCAGATATACTTAAAAGAGTCATTTCATATATATTCTTCTTACCAATTAATACACTTAAAACTGAATCATCAAGTCTTGAACCATGACATGTATCACACGGAAGCTCTGTCATATATTGTTCTATCCATTCCCTAATCCAAGTACTTTTTGTTTCGATATATCTTCTTTCTAAATTATTAATTACACCCTCATAAGTATCAGCTGTATTTCTAGTATTTCCGTTTTTAGCAATATACTTATAATTGATAACCTCATTAGTTCCATATAGTATAATATCAAGTTCGTTTTTCTTTAAATCCTTAACCGGTTTATTTAAATCAATATTAAAGTGTTTTGCTAAGGTATTAATTTGTGTTGAAACAATACTAGTTGGATCATCTAAATTTAGGGAAACTATTGCTCCTTCATTAATACTTTTATTTCTATCTGGAATAACCAAATCCTCATCAATTTTTAGTTTTATACCTAGCCCCTTACAATCCGGACAAGCCCCGTAAGGTGCATTAAAACTAAACATTCTTGGTTCAAGCTCCGGAAGAGAGAAATCACAATCTGGACAAGCATATTTTTCACTCATAATAATTTTGTCATGTCCAACTACATCAATAACAACTTTACCATTACTTAGTTTACTAGCTGTTTCAATAGATTCATACAAACGACTTCTTATATTTTCTTTGATTATTAGTCTATCAATGACTACCTCTATATTATGTTTTTTAGTTTTTGATAACTCTATCCCCCCACTTAAATCATACTCTTCATCATCAATTATAGCCCTAACATAACCATCCTTGACAAGAGATGTTAAAAGTTCTTTATGGGTTCCCTTTTGCCCATGCACAATTGGGCTTAAAACACGTATCCTACTTCCAATATCAAGTTTAAGTATCTGATTAGTCATTTCCTCTATTGATTGACTATTAATCGGCTTGTTATGAATAGGACAATAAGGCACACCTATTCTTGCATATAAAAGTCTTAAATAATCATATATTTCTGTTACAGTTCCAACTGTACTACGTGGGTTTTTATTAGTAGTTTTTTGATCTATAGATATTGCGGGAGATAAACCTTCTATAGAATCAACATCAGGCTTTTCACTCCCACCCAAGAACTGTCTTGCATAGGCACTTAAACTCTCAACATATCTTCTTTGACCTTCAGCATAAATAGTATCAAAAGCAAGACTACTTTTTCCACTACCACTTACTCCAGTCATAACTATAAGTTTATTTTTTGGCAATTCAATATCAACATTTTTTAAGTTATTTTCTCTTGCACCTTTTACAATTATCTTATCCATTTTATCACCTCAAAAAATATCTCCTTCATATTATAACACACCAATAGTTATTTATTAATTAAAAAAATAAAATTAAACAAAAAAATAATCAAGTTTCCCTCAATTATTTTAGTTTTACTAAGTCTTTAGCAATTTCTTCTAAAGCCTTTCCTATATTCTTCTTTGAAACATATTCCTTTTGATCCATTTGATAGTGACCATTTTTTTCCATTTCACTCACTCTTTTGGCTACAATATTAACTAATAAATATTTAGATCCTACCTGATTCAAAAGTTTATCAATTGATGGATAAATCACAAAATCACTCCTTACTATATTATAGTACAACACTATTTATACTTATTCAATCAAAAACCATTTTTTTGACAAAAGTTTACAATCATTTAATAATTTCATATATAAGTGGTTGTTTTTCCTTATAATCATTTTCTATTCTAAAGCAATTAAACACATCATTTATAGATACATCTTTACTATTCCAATATATTTTAAGTATTTCTTCATTTTGAAGAACAAAGTCTCCAACCTTCTTATTTAATACTATTCCAACTCCATAATCAATAACATCATCCTTACCATAACGCCCAGCACCTAAACTACGAACCAATTCACCTAATTTCAAGGTATCAATAGATGTTATAAAACCTTGTACATTACTTTTCATTGAGAAAATTTTATTTGAAATATTTATTTTATTTATATCCCCTGCCTGATATTTAACAAACTCCAAAAATTTGTTATAGGCTTTGCCATTTGATAAATTAGCAACAACTTCTTTTTTAGCCTCTTCATTAGAAATATTTTTTCCTAACATTACCATTTCTGTAGCTAAGGAAATAATTAATTCTTTTAAATCATCCGGTCCTGCTCCTTTTAAAACTTCTATTGCCTCAAGAACTTCTAAACCATTACCAATATTTCTTCCTAATGGTTCATCCATATTAGTTATAAAACAGATTACTTCTTTACCAGCTTTTTTACCAATTTTAACCATTAAATTACCTAATTTTCTAGCATCATCTAATGTATTAACAAGAGCCCCATTACCAAGCTTTAAATCAATAACAATTTTATCAGCCCCACTTGCAAGCTTTTTACTCATAATACTAGACGCTATCAAAGGAATTGAATTAACAGTACCAGTTACATCCCTTAAAGCATATAGTTTTTTATCAGCTGGGGCAACATTACCGGTTTGCCCTGTAACAGCAACCCCAATTTCATTTACCTGTTTAATAAATTGGTCTCCTGATAAAGCTGTATTAAATCCCGCTATAGCTTCTAATTTATCAATCGTTCCACCTGTATGTCCAAGACCTCTTCCACTCATTTTAGCTACACATACACCAGTTGATGCTACTAAAGGTGCTAAGATTAAAGTAGTTTTATCACCAACTCCACCTGTTGAATGTTTATCAACCTTTATACCTTTTATATTAGATAAATCAATTATATTTCCACTATGTAACATTACATCTGTTAAATTAAAAGTTTCTTCATCACTCATACCATTAAAATATATTGCCATTAATAAAGCACTTGCTTGATAATCCTTAATACTACCATCCAAATAGCCATCTATAAAGAATTTAATTTCTTCGTAATTTAGTTCTTTATTTTTCTTTTTCTTTTCTATTATATCTATAATTGTCATATTATCACCATTTATATTATAACAATTATATAAATTTTATAAAATATAGTTTACATTGCATTTTACATATTTATAAATAAATTATTTGTTAATTTTACTTGATATTAACTTAAAATTAACTTATAATTAATATGTGGTGATTTTATGAAAACTTTAAAAACAATTCGTCAGAAGAATAATCTTAGTTATCAAGCAATGGCCGACCTTTTAAAAATCAGTAAAACTTTTTACTGGCAAATTGAAAATAACAAAAGAAGATTATCTTATGATTTAGCCGTTAAAATTTCTAACATCTTTAAAACAACACCCGACAAAATTTTTTATAGTGAATTTAACAAGAAATAACAAAAGAGCAAAAGAAAATTATTCTGTTTCCTTTTGCTCTTTATTTCTATTACTCGATAAAAAAGTCACTTTTTCAGCTATTACTTCAGTTGCATACTTAGTTTCATCATTTTTTTCATAGGTTCTAGTTTGAATTCTTCCCTTAATTCCAACTAAATCTCCGCGTTTTACATATGTAGCTGTATTTTCAGCTATACCTTTCCACAATACACATTGGATGAAATCAGTATCATATTCTCCATTTATATTTTTATAACTTCTAGGAACTGCAAGTGTTATATTAGTAACTTTATTACCTGTATCGGTTTCCTTAAGTTCTGGATCACTTACTAATCTCCCTACTAAAACTGTCTGATTAAGCATATTGGTTTCCTCCTTTCGAAACCAATATATATGATTTTTTTATATAAAACAAATGAAAAATAACTTAAAATTTATATAAAAAATACATTCAATTATTTAAATTTGCATACAAATATTCACAATTTGCAAACAAAAATTTTCTAAAAAATAAATTTGTACTAAAAATAATTTTTTAGTAGTGCATTTAATTCCACTGCATATTCTACAGGAAGTTCCTCTCGAAATTTGTCTATAAACCCCATTACTAATAACTCTTTAGCCTTTTCTTCACTTATACCTCTTGACATTAAATAGAATAGTTTTTCTTTACTTATTCTTGAAACTGTAGCCTCATGTTCTAAAAAAGAATTATTATTTTCCACTATATTTTTAGGTATAGTGTCACTTTTAGATTTTTCATCTAAAATTATTGTATCACATTTTACAAAGCTTTTAGAATTATAAGCATCTTTTCCAATTCTGATAGTTCCTCTGTAACTTGCATTACCACCATTTGATGAAATTGATTTACTTATTATTTCACTAGTAGTATTAGGCGCTAAATGAATCATTTTAGCCCCAGTATCTTGATTTTGACCTTCACCTGCAACAGCAATTGAAATACATGTTCCATGAGCATTATTACCATTTAAAATACATGACGGATATTTCATATTAGCTTTTGATCCTATATTACCATCAATCCATTCCATAGTTCCATTTTCTTCTACAATTGCTCTTTTTGTAACCAAATTATAGACATCATTTGACCAGTTTTGAATTGTAGTATACCTACATTTTGCCCCTCTTTTTACATAAATTTCAACAACAGCAGCATGAAGTGAATCTGATGTATATGTTGGTGCTGTACACCCTTCCATATAATGGAGATCACTATTCTCGTCAACAATTATTATTGTTCGTTCAAATTGTCCCATATTTTTAGTATTAATTCTAAAATAACTTTGAAGCGGTCTATCTAACTTTGTGTTTTTTGGAATATATATAAATGTACCCCCACTCCATACTGCACCATTCAATGCAGTATACTTGTTTTCATCATATTTAACCAAATTATTAAAGTACTCTCTAAATAGTTTAGGGTATTTTTTTAGTGCTGTATCAGTATCACAAAAAATAACATTCTTTTCTTCTAATTCTTTAATCATATTATGATATATAACTTCACTATCAAATTGTGCACCCATACCATCCAAGTACTTTTTTTCAGCTTTTGGAAGTCCTAACTTGCAAAATGTTTTTCTTGCTGCAGCTGGAACATTATTCCAATTATTATAGACATCATCAGATATTTTTTTATAATAATTAATATTTTCAAAATCTATCTTTAATTCTGGACCAAATTTGGGATTTCCTAATCTCTTAAATTTTTCAAAAGATTTTAATCTAAAATCAAGCATCCACTTAGGTTCCTTCTTTATACCAGATATTTCTTTAATTTTTAATTCATCTAATCCTTTTTCTTTTGTAATCATTTTTATCACCATACAATTATTATACTAAAAAACAAAAATAAAAAATAGTTTATTTTTGTTTTTCAACTATTTTTATTATTTTTTCTATCCCCCACCATGGTAAAAGGGCACATTTTTTTCTACTTGGCTGTTTTGAAATATCATCATACACTATTGCTTGTTCCAAAATATTTTCATCATATTCTTTTTCTTCTATCATATTATTATATTGTTCATAAATTTTTTTTACTTCTTCTACACTTTTACCAATGAGTGTATCAATCATAATAGATGTTGCACTGGTACAAATTGCACACGCCTCACCATCAAACCTTATATCAGTTATAATCCCTTTGTCCACCTTTACCATTAAATCAATTTCATCAATACAACTTTCATTATTCATATTTGACCTAATATAGTTTTGGTCATCAATAAGCCCTCTATTTTTAGGATTTTGATAATGTTCCAAAATAATACTACGTTTTAAATTTGCATCCATATTAACACCTCTAAAATAAATTATAATACTAATATAAATTTTTAACAAGTTTTTATAAAATTGTTATTTTAAATTTGAAGTGCAACAAAGTTGCATTGAAAAAGACATATGAATAATCTATAATATCTATTTGCAA
>CAKOTD010000008.1 GCA_934120015.1 uncultured Bacilli bacterium | reverse complement strand
AAATTTATAAATTACAAGAAGTTGTGAATACCATTTAATTATTCGTTTGTTGCACTTGACTTTTTAATTAATAAGTTGTCTTAATACTTCAAATAAAGTTATTGCAACTGCATTCGAAACATTTAAAGCCCTAATATTTTCATTCATAGGAATTCTAAAACACATATCTAAATTGTTCTTTAATATTTCCTTAGGTATTCCTGTGCTTTCCTTTCCAAAAACTAGATAAATATCACCCTCTATTTCTTTAAAATTGAAAGAAGATGGCGGTTTTTTACCATATCTAGTTAAAAAGAAGAATACCCCTTTATTCTTTGCCAAAAAATCGTCATAATTGTCATACACAAAGTAGTTACAATGTTCAATATAATTTACTCCACTTCTTTTAATACTTTTCTCATCAAGTGAAAAGCCAAGTGGTCTTATAAGATGTAATTTTGTATCAGTGCCAGCACAGGTCCTCATTATATTTCCAGTATTTTGTGGGATTTCTGGTTCAATTAATACTATGTTTATCATTAGTAAACCTCATTTTCTTTCAAAAATTTAGATATTTCACTCTTTTTTAGAGCATCATTAATTTTAATAAATCTTTTAATCTTTTTATTCTCTATTATAACCAAACTATTTATTGGTACTTCTTTAAGAATTGATTTATTTTTAAAATTAATATTAGCCGTTTTGTCATATTCCTGATAAATATTATTAGCTATATTTATTAAAACAAATTGGCTCTGTAAATCATGTTCAACAATTACTTGATTTAGTTTTTTTTCAAATGAAATGCTTTTATAATCTGAATCCATTAGATATATTACTATATTTGGGTTTTCAACCATATAATTATCCAGTTCCAAAATAGTTATTTCTTTTATTTTATTTAAAATTTGCTTGTCATTAGTGTTATGAATAGTACTATTATATATCTTTACTAGGTAAAAGACTATTAATATGGACAAGACCAAAATCAATGTCAAAATAAAATAATTTTTAAGTGGCACCTTTCTCATTTTATCCCCCTAATCTCTAATATTTGTATTTAATTCATCAGCAGAAACATCAGGCAAAATAATATTTTCTTTTTCACATAAATTTGCAAATTTAATTTTGAATGCAGCCAGTTCTTTTACTATACTATCAGGATAAATCCTTTTACTATTTTTGATAGCATTATATACATCACTCAAATCTACTTCTTCCTTATTTGAAAGAAGTGCATAGGAAAAAGCTTGAGTAAGAACAGATAGTGACACATCTGGATACATTGCTGATAATCCATAAACTCTTTTAAATTCTGATGTTGCACTTACGATTGAATCCATTATTTGCTCTGCAACATAATCACGATACTTGAAATTAATACCCGTCTGTTTTTCTATCTTCTTTAGTGTTCCAAGTAATATTCTTGTTGTTGTCTTTTCATCAGGTTCTTCTACATCGATACGATCAAATCTTCTTAGAAAAGCTCTATCACGAATTACATAGGTGTCATATTCAATGGTTGTTGTTGCTCCAATAAGTTTTATCTCCCCGCGGTCAAGACCAGGTTTTAAAATGTTAGCAAGATCCAATGGCCCTGAGTTTTTAGCACCCATCAATGTATGAATTTCATCTATAAAAACTATAGTTTTCTTTAATTTTTTTACTTCTGATACAAATAGACTCATAATCATTTTTTCTTCACCATTTAAATTAATTGTACCAACTAAGGAAGTAGAATTAAACTTTAATATTCTATACCCTTTTAATGCATTAGGAACATCATCATTTTGAATTTTATATGATAATCCTTCAACAATTGCGGTTTTACCAATACCAGGCTTTCCAATTAATAACGCAGATTTTTCTGGTGTCATTAAAACAATCATCATTTTTTGTATTTCATCTTCTCTGGCAATTGCTGGGTTGGTAATGTATGTCTTAGCTGTTAAGTCCTCACCATAACTTTGAACGACGCTAAAATTAAAATTGTTATCATTTTTTTCATTTACATTTTCATCGTATTTTTTACTATTGTCATCAAAATTAAGTGTTTCAATTCTTTCATTCATTTTATTTCTCCTTTATATATCCTGCCTTCTTAAATTTATTAACAACCTTTGAATATTGAAGAGCACCAACTATTCTATCATAAACAGTTTCCTCTATACCATTTGTTATAAAAACAGTAGTTGGTGTTGAACCTCCAAAATTTATCATAGCTGTGAATTTTTTATATTCTTCCGAGCTCATTTTTGCAATATCAATATAATATACATCTATTTGATATTCTTTGACCAATTTTTCTATTGTCACCTTATAATCATCACAATGGCTACAATCATTTGAACCAACAAACAAAGGAAAGGAATCTTTGTTATTTATTTTTTCCATAAATTGGTTATAATCAATTTCTGTATAATTATTAATCTTTTTTGTACAACCTGTCATCATTAATATAACAAGAAACATTACACTTATTATTTTCTTTATATTCATTCTATCATTTCTCCTATCATTTTATACAGTATAATTATATAATAAAGTCTGATAAAAAAAAAGAGTTTTTATAAAATTACCCTTTTTACATTTCCTTTTTATATATTATAAGCTGTTCAGGTTTTAAGTATATAGACTTATTTTGATCAACAATTGCTGAAGAATTGGCACCTAATTTGCTTGCTACTTCTTCCAAGGTATCTTCAGTACCAGTAATCCAAAAATATACATTCCTATTTGGAATTAAAATTTCTTGATTTGGATATATATATTGATCTTTATCAAGACCATTTAAACTAAGCAATTGTCTATAATCTAGTCCATTTTGTCTGGCAATCTCAATGATTGTATCACCTGGTTTTACCATATATGTAATAAAATTTTCCGATGAAGATTTCGGAATAATTATATAACTTCCTTCTGTAAGATAAGCATCATTACTTATACCATTTAAATTACTAAGTATGGAAATATCAATTCCTAACATATTAGCTATTTCACTTAAACTGCCACTATTCTCAATTTTATAGACAGTATACATTTTATCACCTCAAAATAGTATATGTTTTATAATAAAAATATGTCAAATAAATTATTTAGGTTTTTTATTCACACAAATTTTTATTAAACGAATATAATACTTGTGAAAATAGAAGGGGTGGAATATATGTGTAACAATGAAAATAAAAATTGTGAATGTATCTCTGAAATTCTAACAGTTATATCAATTTTACAGAAAAATGCAAACTGCACAGAAGCTTGTTGCTTAGATACTTGTGACAGAGGTTTCTTAGGTTGTGGAACAACTACCATGGGATGTAACACAAGACCAATAATGCTTTATACTTGCTGCGGAAATGGTACTCCATGGAGTATGCCAACTACAAAAACAGATGGTGAATGCAGTGATGTAGGAGTTACATGTTCAAATGTATTCAGAGTTGAAAAAATTGATGGCTGCTGTGCTACATTTAGAGTACTTGCAGATAATCCTGATGAAACAACTTCAGCTGCAATGCCTTATGTAAGTACAAATAGTTTCTTTACAATGAATCTAAATTGTGTATGTTGCTTAAGATGTTTAAATGATACTTTTGTTGACACAATATAATTAATAAAAGATGGGAAATCCATCTTTTATTTTTACATTTTTATTTTTTTAATCTTCTGGTTTATATGGCAGAAAATCAATGGTTTTGGTTTCTTTATTAGCGCATTTCACTGTTACTTTTATATCATCACCTAATCTATATATTTTTTTACTATGCATTCCAGTATATGAAAAAGTAGTTTCATCATATATATAATTATCATCAGTTAAATCTTCTATTTTAATTAAACCTTCTATTAGATTAGGTAACTCTACAAACAGACCAAAGCTCATAACACTTGTTATTGTACCATCAAACGATTCACCAATATGTTTCATCATATATTCGGCTTTTTTCATATCATCAACTTCACGCTCACAAGCAACAGCATTTTGTTCCTTTAATGAAGCATGTTCTGTTAAAATAGGTAGTTTTCTTTCCCAATAATTGATAGTATCTGCATCAAGTTCATGTTTGAATAGGTATTTACGAATAAGTCTATGAACTGTTGTATCTGGATATCTTCTTATTGGAGACGTAAAATGTGTATAACATTTGCTAGCAAGGCCATAATGACCAATATTGTTCTTGTCATAAACAGCCTTTTGCATACTTCTTAGTAACAATGAAGATAATATATGAAATTCTTTTTTATCTTTCAATTGTTCTAGTATATTTTGCATAGCCTTTGGATGAAGATCCTTTATTTTGCCATTTATTGTATATCCAAGAACACTTACGAATTTTAAGAAATTTTGTATTTTTTCTTCACTAGGTTCACCATGAACACGATATACGAATGGAAGTTCCATAAAATAAATACAAGTAGCTACAGTTTCATTGGCAGCAATCATAAAATCTTCTATTAATTTTTCACCAACTCCACGATTTCTAAGTACAACATCTACAGCTTCTCCATCATCATTAACAATTATCTTTGCCTCATCAAGATCGAAATCAATATAGCCTCTCTTGATTTTGTTTTTTCTAAGAATATCAGCAAGTTCTTTCATGAGAGTAAGTGAATTAGTATATTTTTCATAGCCTTCACAAATAATATTTTCTTCTAAAAACTTGTTAACTTTATTATAGGTCATCTGAATATTTGATTTTATAACACTCTCAAAGATATCATAACTAACAACATTACCATTATTGTCAATTTCCATTTCACAAGAAATTGCTAGTCTATCGACGTTAGGATTTAACGAGCATATTCCATTAGAGAGCTTATGAGGTAACATAGGAATTACTCTATCAGCTAGATAGACGCTTGTCCCTCTTTCAAATGCCTCATCATCTAATTTTGTATTTTCCTTTACATAGTAACTAACATCGGCAATATGGACCCCTAATTTATAATTACCATTATCAAGTTTCTTTATTGATACTGCATCATCTATATCTTTAGTATCATCACCATCTATTGTAAAAATTTCTTCACTTCTTAAATCTCTTCTTCCTTCATACTCATTCGGAAGTACTTCATCAGGAATATTGTTTACTTCCTGCATAACTTCATCACTAAAGACATCATTAATATTGTATTTACCAACTATTGATAAAATATCAACTCCAGGATCATTCTTATGTCCTAGGATTCGAACAACCTCACCACTATATAAGTTATTTTTAATTCTACCAGTTATTTTTACTAAAACTTTATGGCCGTCCATAGCACCAAGGGATTTATTTTTATCAATCAGAATTTTAATGTTAATTTTGTTTTCATCTGTCTTTAGATATATTTTTCCTTTATCATGGTAAATTTCTCCTACTACTTGTTTAAGATTTCTATCAACAACCCTTACAATTCTTCCTTCTAATTCAGTTCCATTTTTTGAAATTATTTCAACAATAACACGATCAGAATGAATTGCACCATTCATATTGCTTGATGATACATATACATCTTCATCACCATCAATATCAACAAAACCAAAGCCTTTCTTATTACCAATCAATTTTCCAATTTTTAAATGACTATTATTGAAAAGCATGAATTTATCTTTATTACTTCTATATACAATTAATTCATCTTCTAACTTATTTAATGTTTTTAATAACTCTTTTAAACCATCAACTGTAGTAATATTTAAAATTTCTTCTAACTCATGAATGGAATAGGCTTTATTTTCTTTTTTTAGTAGTTCTAATATTAATTCTTCCATATTACACCTCTACCATTATTATAGATAATTTTATATAAAAAATATATATCTAAATAAAAAAGTTGTCATTTGTTTACAAAAAAAGTACTAAATAATATTATTTAATACTTCTATATCAAATTAGTTATTTATGTTCTACAAATATTTTTTATAGCTGTATTTTTCTTCTTTATATTTTTCTTTGAATTTTTCCAAATTTTCTAACGCTTTGTCCTCATCATCCATAAAACCAGCTAATTGTTTTGTCTTGGCATATATTCTTAATTTTCTTAATATATTGGCTTCTCTTTGTCTTATTCTCTCCACAGTTACACCATAAGCCTTAGCTACTTGTTTAAGACTTTTTTGTTCAAAATAAAGTTTTTTTATTACATCAATTTCACCTTCATTAAGACATTCATGAAGTATACTCATAAGTTGCTCACTACACATACTTTCAAATACTAAATCATCTGTTCCTTCTTCTTTATTTGAAATTATCTCATAAAAACTAGTTGTATCATCTTCATCAACCTTTGAATCTAAACTAAGTATTGCCTGCTGTAAAAGAGAAAAATCCAGTATCTTACTTTCTGAGACATTTAATATCTTTGCTAGTTCAGCAACTGATGGGTTATAACCATATTTTAGTTTAAAATCAAATGCAGCCTGCTTATAGGAAAAGATTTGCTTATAAACATTACGTGGAATATATACTGGTAAGGCATTCTCATATATGTGAAGTAAAATTGTTGATTTTATGCATGGTACTGCATAGGTACTAAATCGTAACTTTTTGTGAGGATCAAAATTATCAACAGCATCTATTAAACCTAGATTTCCAATTTCTATTATATCAAGGAAGTCAAGATTACCACTTTTGCTGCATAATTTTTTAGCAAGCATGACTACAAGACGAAAATTGCTTTTAATAAATTTTTGTCTTGCTTCTTGATCACCATTTTTAATTTTATTAATAAGTTCCTCTTCTTCACTTGCTGTAAGTAAGGGAAGTTTAGTTTTACTAATATATGAATTTATATAATTTAATGATTCAGAATTTTGCTCATTATAAGCCAGTATTAATAATTTAAAAATTGAATTATTATCTAAATTTCTTTCACCTTTATAATATTTTCTATTTTCTACTAAATTATATAAACTATTTATACTAATTAATTCTAAGGCAACCTTAAAATCAAGTTTAATATTATAATTGCCAATATAATCAATAACACAATCAATTTTTTCAGTTAATTCATAGCCATCAAGAGATATTATATACTCTTCTAAATTTTGTACCAAATTTTCCATATTTTCCCCCCCAAAAATAATTAAATTTACATATATACTATCACAAATTCAGAAAAAATAAAAGATAGTTCAAAACTACCTTTTAATTTCAACCATTTCATAAGCTTCAATAATATCCCCTACTTTTATATCATTAAAGTTTTCAACAGTAATTCCACATTCAAAACCTTTTTTCACTTCTTTAACAGAATCTTTTTCTCGTTGAAGTGAATTTATATTACCATCATAGATAACAACACTATCACGAATTACACGAGCTTTTGAATTGTTCTTAACAACACCATCAACTATATATGAACCAGCTATGATTCCAACTTTAGAAAATTTAAATATTTTTCTAACTTCAGCAGATCCCGTTATTTGCTCTTCAAATATAGGATCTAGCATTCCCTTCATTGCGGCTTCCATTTCCTCAACTGCTTTATAAATAATATTATATAATCTTATTTCTACACCATTTTCTTTAGCATAGTCTCTAATACTATTTGAAGGTCTAACATTAAAGCCAATAATAAGAGCATTTGAAGCTTTAGCTAAGACAATATCACTTTCAGTTATTGCTCCAACACTGCTTCTAATTACTTTTACTTTTACGCCTTCAACATCTAATTTTTCAAGTGAATTTTTTACTGCTTCACTACTTCCATTTACATCAGCTTTAACAATAACATTTATTTCCTTTACGCCCTCTTGTATTTTAGAGAATAAATCATCAAGACTAACTGAATTACTCATTTTGTTATCATTCATTCTAGCTTGAACTTTTCTTTCTTCTCCAATACTTCTAGCTTGTTTTTCTGTTTCAAAAGCCATAAATTTATCCCCAGCTATAGGCATATCGTTAAGTCCAGTAATCTCAACCGGCATTGATGGAAGAGCTTCAAGAATTTCTTCACCTAAATCATTTTTTAAGGTTCTAACTTTTCCATAAGCGCAACCGACAACAATTGGATCACCAATTCTAAGTGTACCATTTTGAATAAGTAAAGTTACAATTGGTCCTACATGTTTATCAAGTCGTGCTTCAACTACGGTACCAGTTGCATATCTTTTGGGATTTGCTTTATAATCTTCCATTTCAGCAACTAGTAAAATATTTTCTAATAAATCTGATATTCCTTCACCCTTAAAGGCAGATATTTTATTAAATAGGGTATTTCCACCCCATTCTTCTGGTGTTAAACCATATTCAGTTAAATCTGTCATAATTCTTTCAGGATTTGCCCCGGGTTTATCCATTTTATTTATAGCAACTATAATAGGAACTTTAGCAGCAAGTGCATGATCAATTGCTTCTCTAGTTTGAGGCATAACACCATCATCAGCTGCAATAATTATTATAATTATATCTGTTATTTTAGCACCTCTAGCACGCATTTCTGTAAAAGCAGCATGTCCCGGTGTATCTATAAAAGTTATTGTTTGTCCATTATGATTTACTTGATATGCACTAATGGCCTGTGTTATACCACCTGCTTCTGTAGAAGCAACACTAGTTTTTCTAATTGCATCAAGTAATGTTGTTTTACCATGATCAACATGCCCCATAATTGTTACAACCGGAGGTCTCTTAACTAAATTCTCTTCATCATCTATTATTTCAAATTCTTCAAAATTTGTTACATCAGCAGTTTCTTCTCTTTTTAATTCTTTCCCATAATCAGATACCAATATTTCGGCATTCTCGAAACTAATAGTATTATTTATTGTAGCCATAACACCAAGCATAAATAATTTTTTTATAAGTTCAGCACCACTTACACCAAGTTTTTCAGCAAGGTTGCCAATTGTCATATTTTCTTTATACAAAACTATTTTTTCATTATTAGTGTTTGTATTTGATTGTAATTTTGTTTTATTTTTATACATTTCCTTTTTCTTTTGAGCTAAATCCTTTTTATTTGATTTAACAAAGTCATTTTTCTTTTTTAACTTTTGCTTTTTAACACTATTATCAACTTCAATATTTTTCTTTTCAATAATAGTCTCAGCTATATCATCTAAAATATCTTCTTCATCAAATGTTGCATTATCAAGTATAATAATTGCTTCTTCATCTAAATCATCAGATTCACTCTTTACATTAATACCAAGTTCCTTACATTTTTTTAGAATTTCTTCTACGGATTTATTTACATCATTTGCATACTCTAATACACTCATCATAAACAAGCACCTCTTTTCTAAATTTTTATTTTACCAACTCTTTCAATTGTTCAAAAATTGCATCATCAACTTCGACCTCTAAATGTCTATTTAATATCTTATTCTTTTTAGCCTTTTCTATTACAACTAAATCTTTTTTTAAATATGCTCCGCGTCCATTGGCTTTTCCAGTTTGGTCAACAATAACATTACCCTCTGGTGTCCTAACAACACGAATTAACTCTTGTTTTGGATATTTTTCTCTTGTTACAACACAACTTCTAGTAGGAATTTTTTTTATTTTCATATTATTCCTCGACTAAATTAATTCCATCTTCACGAGCTTGTTCAAATGTTTTAACATCTAATTTATAATGGGTAAGTTTAGCCGCCAAACGGATATTTAAGCCTTTTTTACCAATTGCAAGAGAAAGATTATCCTTATCAACAACAACAATAGCCTCTTTTTTATCTTCATCAGTAATCAGAACATGTAAGTTCTTTGCAGGACTTAAAGCATTCTCTATAAATCTAGCAGGTTCTTTATCATAATTAACAATGTCAATTTTCTCACCATTTAACTCACTAATAATACGATTTATTCTTGATCCTTTTTCTCCAATACAAGATCCTACCGCATCTACATTTGCTTTTTCTGAATATACAGCAATTTTTGTTCTAACCCCGGCTTCTCTAGCAACACTATAAACAAGTATTATTCCCTCATTGATTTCTGGAATTTCAAGTTCAAATAGTCTTTTAACAAAACCATAGTGTGTTCTTGACAACAAAATAAGTGGTCCTTTAGTAGTACTTTCTACTTTACTAATATATACTTTTATATTTGAACCCATTTTAATTTTTTCACCAGGAATTATTTCTGTTTTCGGTAAAATTCCTTGTGTTCTTCCTAAATCAATGTAATAATTTCTTACATCTTCCATGGCAACTAATCCTGTTACCATTTCATCTTGCTTATCTTGAAATAAAGAAATTATGTTATTTTTTTCAGCTTCACGTATCTTTTGAACAACTACTTGTTTTGCAGTTGCAGCAGCAACACGACCAAAATCTTTAGGTGTAACTTCTGTTTCAATTGTTTCACCAACTTTGATTGTTGGAACTTGTTTTAAAGCTTCATCAAGGGTTAAATGTAATCTTTCATCAAAGAAAACTTTATATTCAAAATCGTCATCATCATCGTCATCTTCAGTAACTTCTTCATCAACCTCTTCTTCAGGTAATCCAGCTGTAATTTCATCATATTCATTTTTTTCCACAACTGTTTTATATGAATAAATATGTATTTCTCCAGTTTCCCTATTAATATCTACTCTAACATTAGGTAATGAATTATAGTTCTTTTTATATGCTGATGTAAGTGCAAGTTCCATAGCATCATATATAACATCTTCACTAATTCCTTTTTCCTTGCAAAGAACATCAAGGGCAGTTTTAAATTCTTTACTGTTCATTTTATCATCCTCCTATTTTGAACACACATCTAAAATATAATTATCTGTTATTAAATTAATATTTTGGGGATTATCTAGTATTGGGTTAACAATTTTACTAACTATAACACAATCATCTACGGTAATACCTCCAACTTTATCAATAACTATGCGCAAATAATATATTCCATCTTCTTTTTCATAAGTTATACTTTCAATAGTATATCCTTCTTTTAAAATATCATCTTTAACTAATTCTGATACTTTTGTTACTATATCCATTCATACCTCCTGTTTTACATTAAAGAGTGGGATCTCCCACTCTTTTTCAATTGCACTAATATTATATCATAAAAACATCATTTTTTAACACTTTTTTTTCAAAAATAAAATTTTTTTGGTATAATTAATGATAGGAGATGATTTCATGAAACAAAAAGCAAGTGATTTTAAAATAATAAGTATAAGTTTAATTGCTATTATGATATTTTTCACAATTGTTTTCTTTAAAGATTTTTCTTTAAATATTTTTAACTTAAAATCTAGTGATTTTAGTCAAAGCTTCAATATTTATCACACATTTTTAGTTATCTTAATTGCCTTATCTTTAAGTATTATTTTTATAATAAATTATGCAAGCAAAACAGATAAGGAATTAAAAGAAAGATACAAAAGTATTGCAACAGGTATTGGAGTTATTTTATTATATTTAATTATGCCTTACTTAAATGGTATACCATTTATATTATTGGGTGTAGATACTACTGATATTCCACTTACCCTTGAAATAATTTATTTAATTGCTTATTCAGCACTAACTGGGGCAATTATTGCATTCATTTATAATAAAAGGTTATCAGCTGATTTTAAGACTTTCAAAAAAAACAGCAAAGAATATTTTAGTAAATATATAAAATATTGGTTTTTAGCTCTTGGTATTATGATGATTAGTAATTTATTTATTAATCTACTAGTTAGTAATGATTTACCATCTAATGAGCAAGCTATAAGAAACATTTTCAATATTAGTCCATTATACATCTTTTTCTCTGCAGTTATTTATGCTCCAATTGTCGAGGAATTAGTTTTTAGACAGAGTATGAAGAATATCTTTTCAAATAAATATGTATTTATTATTTTGTCTGGGCTATTTTTTGGAGGAATGCATGTTTTTAATGATTTTCAAAATATAACTGATTTATTATATATAATTCCATATTCAACACCTGGTATTATCTTTGCATATATGTTACAAAAATCCAATAATATTTTTGTCCCAATTAGCTTTCATTTTATTCATAATGGAATTTTAATTTCCTTACAATTTTTACTTATGCTTTTAAGTTAATGACAGAAAAGAAAAAACACAAATTGTTGCCTAAACTTGTTAAAATAATAGTAATATTTGTATTAATTACTATTTTAATAAGTGTGTACGGATTTAACTTTGCTACAAAAGGATTAAAAGTAAAAGAATATAAAATTGAAAGTAAAAATATTCCAAATGAATTTTATGGGCTTAAAATTATTCATATTTCTGATATTCACTATGGTAAATATTATAATAAAAAAGAATTTGAAAGAGTTGTTCTAAAAATTAACGAAATAAACCCAGATATAGTTGTTATCACTGGTGATATTATGGACGATAAAATAACTGATAAAGAGCAAAAAGAGTTAAATGAACTACTAAAAAATATTAATTGCAATATAAAAAAATATATAATTACAGGTGATCATGATCAAACCAAATTATTTAACAATATAATTAAAAATACAGATTTTTTTGATATATCTGATAGTTATGATATTATTTATAGTAAAAATAATCAAATTTTTATTGCTGGAATAAGCTCAAATATATCAAATACAAAAAAAATAAGTGAAAAAGAAAAAGATATTAATTTGTATTTAGAAAACAATAAACCTGCCTTTAAAATAATGCTTATGCACGAACCAGATTACGTAAATACCTTAAGTAATAAATATGACTTAATTTTAGCAGGACATAGTCATAATGGACAATTTAGATTACCTATTATTGGGGCAATTTTTAAGCCAAAAGGTGCAACTAAATACTATAATGAATTCTATAATACAAATAAAGGTAATATTTATATTTCAAGTGGATTAGGAACAACTGGATTACATATAAGATTCCTTAATAAACCATCTATTAATTTTTATAGAATAGTTAAGAAGTAATTACTTCTTTTTTTTGACAAATACAAAAAACAAGTGAATAAATCACTTATTTTTCTAATATCCAACTTTCATAACCACCTGCAACATTTGTAACATCGTATCCTAATCTATCCAAATATGAACAAAGTTTATGACTAGTCACACCCCTTTGGCAATAGAAATAATATTTTTCATTTCTATTTAAATATTTCATATAATCATTTATTAATTCACTATACTCAATATTTTTAGCACCTGGTATATGATTATTATTATAATTTATATGGCTTCTTATATCAATAAGATTTATATTACCAAGGGAAAGTAGTTCATTTACTGTAATAGTAGTCATAAAATTTACCACCCCATAATAATATATGCACATAAATACTTATTTTAAGTTAATCAGTCTATATTTTAATCAAATTATTCAGCAAGCCACAAACAATACAAAAACATATTCTCCATTTCAAAGCAAAAAAACCTTAACTTTCTAAAAGAAAATTAAGGAATAATTGACTCAGGGCTTCGAAAGTTTCCTGAGTACCAATTACATATAATTATACACAAATAATATTAAATGTCAATTACTTTTTATAAATTTTATAAGAAAATATTTTTAGAATTTTGGTCAGAAGTGTCTTAACTAATTATAGTTAATTGCCCCTATTAAAAAGAATCAAAGTTTTCATACTAAAGCACTACATACTACTATTCATCATCACTAAAGAAATCATCAAAGAACTCATCATCAGAAATGGTTTCAATATCATCAGTAACCTCTTGTTGAGATTCATCTTTATTTTCATCAATAACTTTATTATTTTTTGCTTCCTCTTCAAGCTTTTCTTCGGCCTCAAGTTCGGCAATTTTAGCATCTATACTTTTAACAAGATCATCCAAATTAATATTACCATTCATTGGTTTACTTCCATTAGCAGAATTATTTCCAAACATTGGAGGCATTCCACCACCAAACATTGGAGGTAATCCTCCATTAAACATCGGAGGCATTCCATTTGAATTTTCACCAAACATACTTTCAAATTTTTCTTTAGACTTTTCCTCAACATATTTCTTTATATCAAACAAATGAATCTGTTGTTTTTCTCTTAAAGGATATGTAGCTTTATCATAATTTTTACCCCAAGCATTATTTTGCTCCAAAATAAAGTTTGGAGTAAGTTTTGTCTTAAATGGCATTTTTCTAATTCTTAAAACAACAATAGTCCATTTAGGCAATCTTTGTAAATCACTTACGGTTGCAAGAGGTGTAGATGATGTTTTTTCTTTTTCTTTAGATTTCTTTTCACCACACATCTTACTTAATTCCTCAAGAGCCGAAAGCTCACTACTAATTAAATAAACAATGTTTCCACAGTTACCTTTAATAGTTTCTCCATTTTCTTTACCGTATACTTGATAAAGTTGGGCAAAGTTTTGAATTATAAAGCTAAAGCGGATAGCCCTACTTCTAGCAGCAGTAACCATTGTAGTTACATCTTTAAGTGGTGGCATATTGGCAAACTCATCTAATATAAAATTAGTTCTAAATGGTAACTTTCCACCTGATTCTTGTGCAACATCAATTAAAGTTTCATAAACTTGCTTAATAAAGATTGTAACTAACGAATGATATGTCTTTTTTTCATCTTGAACAACAATAAATACAGCTGTTTTTTCTCTACCAATATCTTTCATATCAAAATCACTATGTGAAAGCATCTCAGATAGATTTTCTCTTGAAGAAAATAATTTAATCTTTTGTTTGAAAACAGATAAGATACTTCCTTTTGTTTCAGGCGGTGAATTTATCGTACTAGCAACATTTACATAAGCTGGAGAAGCAGGATCTTTATAATTAAAATATTCCTTAATATAAGTAGTATTACGGAATTTATCCTCACCTACTGTAGTCATTAAATTTATAGTATTTAGATTAATTTCTTCTTCTTTTGCATCCTCAAACAATGCAAGAGAAAGTCCAGCAAAATAATCTGCTGATGTTTTTTCCCAGAATGGATCAGCATTTTGAGACTTTTCATCATACAATATATTCATAGCAAGGTCATCAAGTAATTCATTTGCTTTATCAGGATTACCACTTTTATATAAAGAATATGGAAGAGCAAGTGGATTCCAACAATTTCCTTTTTGTGGGTCACGAAAGTTTAATAAAACTATTTTATAACCTTTTTCACGAAGTTCATTAGCATTTCTTTCATATATTTCACCTTTAGGGTCAGTAATAATCATAGACTGATGACTTTTAGCAAGAATTTTAACCATCGGTTGTACTAGCATTTCTGTTTTACCAGAACCAGTTGAACCAATAATTAAATTGTGATATTCACCATTATCAACCCAAATTTCTTTTCCATTATTAATTAAAGGAATCCCACCATATTCAGATTTCTCATCACTAGGATGAACTAATTTAAGTTCACTTTTCATTTCCTTTTCTTTTAACCAACTAGCATATCCCTCTTCTTTTTTAGCACCAACAACTAATCCAGGTCCACCCTTTTCTCTTTCAAAAATACTAGATGAAACACTAGATATAATACCAATCAAAGCGGCAATATAAAAAATTAGAGTAGGAAATAAATAATTAGAAGTAAAAGCCGGAATAGGGTTCAAACCATGAAAAGTTCCATCATGAATAAATTTACCAACATTTAAAACAGCAATAGCCACTAAATATAATAATATGAGCGCAAATAAAATAATTTTCTTTAAATCATCAGTATTAATTCTTAACTTTAATTTCATATCATTACCCCCTAAATATCATTTACCTTTTTATTACGATTAACAAAATATATTATAACACTAATTAATCCAATTACAATTACACAGATAACCACAATTTTTATAATGTTCATTATAAAATCAGCACTCTTTGACATATCGAAATTAATAATAATACTATCCTTCTCAATATCATCAATTACCCAAGTATAAGTATTACCACTAACCTTATCCGCATTATTATGGCTTACATAATATGGAATAGACAATGATATTTCAAGAGAATCAACACTTTTAAATTTCTTAATAATTTCATCCGTAGCAGTTATATTTACCTTTACTTTAGAACCATTTACTAAAATATTACTTTTATCAAACAATTTATTAAAAACTAAAGTATTATCTACAAAAGAATCAAAATTATCATAAACTTGACTAGCATAATAATTACCATCTCCATCACCAGATGATCTATATGGTAAAGTTTGAAAGAAGTATTCAAAAGCAGAAATATTCCCAATATCATCAGTAACCTCATAACTATGATAGTCTTTATCAGAAACAGTTATATTCTCAGAAATATTTTTATCAAGCTTTAAACTATATTTAATATCAGAACAACCAGAGCATAATAATATTAAAATCAAACATATAAAAATCTTTCTCATATTATGCCTCCTTTGGTTTTCTAGAACATAAAACACTTTTTACAGAATCATCATCATAAATACTAGTAGCAAATACCCTAGACCCACCTAAAGTTCGTAATTCCAAATGCAAATGAGCTCCGGTAGAACAACCAGTATTTCCAACCGCACCTATAACAGTATTTTCATCAACAGCCTGACCTACACTAACATTAATTTTACTTAAATGGGCATAATAAGTACGATATTCAGTCCCGTTAGCAGCTGTTCCTCTTACAACCACATAATTACCATAACCACCAATACCATATGAACTGGCACAATGACCACAGGTATATCCAGTAACATCACTACCTGCAGGAGGACAATTTATATTACCAGTGTAACTTACAGACTCAACAACACCACTAAACAATGGATAAACATTTGTCCCTTCTGGAACATGATTAATATCAACACCACCATGACCTGGATAAGTAGCTAAATTAGGCTTTCTATTAGAATCACATGTATAATCCGTATTAGTAACCTTATTAGTTCCACCACCTACAACATTAGAGCCACTTAATGAAGAAACAGTTTCATTATTAAACTGACGATATATATTTTCAAGTTGTTTCATCTCATTATAAACAGTATCACCATCTTTACCATTTAGTACAACAGGAATATAAACATCCTTCATATAATCAGCAAACTGATTCTCATCATAAAATCTCTCAACACTAACAGTAAAATATAGTTGACCTTCCTCTAATTCACTATAAGCTCGGCATACGGGGCTCCCATATTTATCATAACCTTGAAAAGAAGAACTATATGGAGGTATAGAAGCATACTTCCACAATCCTCCTTTTGATCTAAGTAATCCCTCTAAATAAACTCTTGCACTGTATTCCAAATCATTATCCTTAAACATCTGATAATAATCGTTACATGCATTCTTACTAGTCCAAACATCTACATCTGTTGCACTAGAACACATACTATAACCATATGATAATGCTGCATTAAAGTTTTCCGCTGCAGTAACAGGTGTATGTCCACAAATAAAACTATTCATATGTTCCTCATTTTTAGAGTACATTTTACTAACAACATCCCACATTGACAAAATAGCATCCAAATTATCTTTAATAAAGTTTCCCTCATCATCACGAACAACAATATAAGTTGCAACATCATACTTTATCTTTGCACCAATTATATTACCAAACATTTCCCTTTCACCAGGAAATAGAAAAAATGAACTTCCTAGTCTAGTCTTTGCCTGTTCATAAAAATCACGAGTATCCCTGTGTTCAACATTCAGTTCTCCCTCATAATCAGAAAGTTTTGTTCCATTATCATCAATAACTAAATCATCAAGACCATCTGTATATTCATAAAAATGAGAATTTACATTTACAACACCTTGGTAATTTATTGGAATAATAATTTTAACAGGGTCAACATCATTATTTGCCCAATCTTTTATAACCCATGTAAATGGAGCAGTATCAACTGAGTGATTAAAGCCAAATTCATAATAATCACTCGTCCAAATATACCTTTGCCTCATTAATTCCTGATAAAAATTATTTGTTTCAACGCTTTCATCAGAAACCGGAAATATTAGTTTTCCTTCATCATCAACCTCACCATATTCATGAATTCCATATTTTTCTTTAACATAGCTTACAACCTTACTATCGTCATATACATTTTCTACTCCAACAACACCAGTATCAGTAAAATTTGGAAGAATTCTTGCAAATATAGTATCACATGCATATAGCAGTAGCATTAAAAGAAAAATTCCTCCAATTATTGCTACCATAATTAAAACAAATTTTCCCAAAAATACTTTCTTTATTGCCTTCTTTAAATTATTATTTCCATATAACCTATTTGTAGTACTTGGTTTTGTATACTCAGCAGGTGCCTGATTTAATTCACTATTTTCTTGGGAATTTTCTTCTAATTGTTCAACATTTTCATCATCCATCTAGGCACCTCCTAACTTCATTTAATATTAATTATTATAATCCTCCACCATTTCCAAATGAATCAAGCTCTTTCTCAGTAGCAATTACATTTATACGCATTCTTCTGCTACCACAAACAAACAAAGCTTCACCTTGATTATAACGCTTAATACTATCTTTTTCATTATCATTTAAATCAATCAATTTACCTAAATCTTCAACAGCTTGTTTCTTTAAACCCATAATTAAATAATAAGCTGAGTTATCAAAAATTGCTTTTCCTTGTGTAATAACTGCAGGATCACAGAAATCACTAGGTTGCTGTGTAATAACAATAGTACCAGTATTGTATTTACGAGCACGTCTTTGAATTTGTGCCAAGAAATCAGCACCTAACGCATTCTTATCACCAAGCAAAACATGTGCTTCATCGACAATAAGTACTGTATTATGACTCTTATCCAATGTCAAACTCCATGCATATTTTAATATATTAAAGAATAAAGCATTCTTAATATTAGACTCAGAATTCATAAGTTCACGAATATTAAATACAATAAAATCACTCTTAGGTTGAATTGTAGTATGTCCATCAAAGTAATACCTTAATTCCTTAGTTAATGGTCTAATCTTAAGTTCAAGTCTTTCAAGAACATCCTTCTCATGACTTTGATCAGGCATAGACAATAATTTACCCTTAATAGTTGCATATACATCCTTAAAAGTAGGATAATCAGAAGATTTAAATCTTCTAAAATCAGTATCAAATCCCATTCCAAAACGACGATAAGTTTCCTGAACCATTTCACTAAACATAGTAATAACATCCTCTTCAATATCAGGATTATAATACTTTAAAAACGCTTTTATAGACTGGATAGTTCTTGTAAGAACTGTATAACCAAGACCACTACTCATTTCCTCTTCATCAGCGTCCATTACAACTTCAAGTGGATTAATCATACCAAATTCTCCACCTTTACCTAAATCAATAAAATCACCATCATATAGCTCAGTCATTCCCTCAAGTTCACCCTCAGGGTCAATAACAACAACTTGATAATTATTTCTTAAATGAGCTCTTAACATTAACTTAGCAGCTGTAGACTTACCACTACCAGATGTACCCAAAATAATCATATTAGCGTTATTTCTATTATGTTCTTTTCTTATTTGATATAAAAATTGGTTAAATAGAATAACACCACCTGAAAAGTCAGTACCAAGTAGCATAGAAAGTCCTGGATCTTTTATACTATCAAAAATAAAAGGATACATAGCAGCAAGCGTTGGCGCAGGAATTGGTGTACCAACCCTATCCTCAATATTTTGCTTTGGGAAAATTGGAAGCATAGATTTAAATACTGCCTCTTGTTCAAAACGAAGTGGAAAGGCACTTAATTCCATTGCCTCTAAATAACTACGCAATTGTAACTTCTTAGCATTCATTTCATCTTGATTATCAGCACTTATCATAATATGCATTTGAAAATCATATATTTTAGCATTCGTAGCAGCAAGCTGAGAAATAAAAGCCTCTAATGATTCATAGTCTTGACGAATTCTTTCCTGAATAGTCTTATCATTTTCTTCTTGATATCTTTGCTTTAAATCCGCAATTTCCTTATTTAACATTTTTCTAATAACAGAAAAAGGTAATGGTATATGCTTTATACATACCTTTACACCAGACATATTAGTAAGAGATGCCAAATAACCTGGAGCAATAATTTTAGGATAAGAAACAACAGTTAAAATAGTTGTTAATTTATCACTAATAGTAAAATCAGCACTTCTAAATTGTAACCCTTTAGGAGCTATTTGAGATTTAAAATTCATTATCCAATCACCGTCCCAAAATTAGTAGTTTGTCCCCCATTTAAGAAATTATCAAGAATCATCCTTAAATCATCATTTGAAGTTTGTTGCGTTTGTAAACCAGCATTAGCAAAAGTTGCTATTAAATTACGAATTCTCTTAGTTATCAAATCATCTTTTCTTTCCTTAAATAATAGAAAATACTCAGTATCAACAACATTATTAGTCATAAACATATTAGCCTTTTCAATCTCTTGAACAATTAACTTTCTTCTGTTTTGACTAGTAACATCATTATATAAAGATTGTAAATTTGATAAATAAACATGAATATCAACAGGTCTATCAGCAACAATTATCCAGAATTCATAATCAATCATATTATAAACATTCTTTAAATTATATATAATTGCATTCTGAGTATCCTGATCAAGAATAAAAATATTTTTAGGTAAAATCTTTATACCAGTAACCTTTTCCCCAGTTTCAAGTACAATACTACCATTAGTAATACTCTTAACGGGAACAAAATCCTCAGTATACTTACTTTGACTTTTCTTCGCCATCACGACAACACCAACCCTTCCATATAAACTTTTGCCTTGAAGTTAAATAAGTATATAAACTTATCAAAAACCTCAAAGTATTATGATAATTAGGTATAGGAAATATTAGAAAAGCAGTAATTAAAGCAGGGCTTAAAGCAATAATAGCAAATGTTAATTGCTCTATAGGAAGAGCAATTAACAATATTAAACTAAGCAAAACCCCAACAATAAAAACTATCAAATCCATCGTATTAAATATACCAAAAATCAACATAGATTTCTTAGCATTTGCAGGTATTAAATATGTATCCTTCATAAAATATCACACCCTTTTTATCTTCCATTACTTCTATTAACCGCATTTGTATTAGCTTGAGAAGCTTTTTTGCGTTCTGAAAGTTGACGTTTTTGTTCCGCAATTTTTCTTTTCTCTTCATTATTCTTAGCCCTAATTTTATCATTTTCATTGAAGTTACGAGTAGCTTCAGAATTAAGACCTTTGAATTCACCACTTTGACCATGTCTATCACTAGCAGAAGTCTTTTTATCAAACCCATATGTATCAGTTAAACTATTATAATCTGACTTTAAGTTACTAATAACTTTATCATCACTATTATCAATATAACTATACATTGCATTTTCAAGATAAGCTGAATTTGACATTACTTGATTAGCATATTCATTCGAAATTTGTGTAGACATATTTTCAGCTCTTTCAAGTACTGCATTAGCATCTGCTAATTTTTTAGCAATGTTTTGACTTGAAGGGTTGTTAGCTCTTGCTTGAGTCCAATATGCAACACTTTTTTTTGCCTCCGAAACTTGTTGCGCATACATATCTGATTGAGCTTTTAATTGATCAGCTTTATTTTGTCTTGCCAAATATTCTGCACTAAGATTACCGGCTTGACCATTAATAATTCTATCTTTAGCCCTATCTTCCATTTTGCTAACAACATCACTAACTTTATTTCTACTTTCTATTTCAGCACGAGCCGTTGCCTCTTGTTCTGCCATTTTTGCTTCACTTTCAGCAAGAGCAGACTCTTGCAGTGATAAATTGTATTCTTCATCCTCAATTCTTTGAGTTGCATTACGACCTATTCCTGTATAATTATGAAATCTTTCCCCCATACGGCCTCCCCAAGTAGACCCATTTTGTCTTGCAACATGCATAGCCCTACGATGTGCCTGGTTAGTTGCTTTTCTTTGATTTTGAGCTTGCCAAGTCTTAGTAAGCCCTTGTCCACCAAAGAATCCACCAACTAAGCCCGGAATTCCCCTTGATGCAAATCCAGCAGCCATACCAGTTAAATTCTTACCTAAAAGCATATTATCCTCAACTCGTTTAAATGGATTTATTTTGAAATCACCTTTCATATCAATACCAGTTAAATCAGTAATTAATTTAGGAAGTTCTTTTGCAAACATTAAAGCACCAAAAACTATCATTACCTGAATAAACAAACCTGTTTCACCCATACCAGCATTGAACACACCATTATTTGAACTCTCAAAAACAATACTTACCGTATAAACAGCAAAATTTACAGCAACAATTCTTATAAATAAGCCAGCATAAGTACTTAAACAATTTTTAATCCATTTACTCATCAATCCACTTTTGGATGACTTTGGATCAACCATAGAAATAATAGGAATTGGAGCAATAAGTTGTAAAAAGCTAAATTTTACAACTCTCTTTGCAAGATCAAAACAAAAATTAATATATAGAATTAACGCTAAAACACCAGTCACCGTAGAAAATCCAAAACGATAATTCATAGCAAAAATATCTTGGTTAGTACTTTTGGCCGAAGTGATTAATAATAATCCTTCGGTGTCAAAATACTTCAAAGAATTTTTATATATCTCACCAACATTCATCTTTGCACCCGCATCATTTCCCTGCCTTACATAAACAATTTCATCATTACTTAATAATGTAGAGCTCCAATCAGTATTTACTTTCTCACCTACTCCACTATTGCCAGATGTTGTTTGATTATATATAGGCTTGTTACCTATCATATAGCCCATTTTCTTATCATAACTAACATTTGGGGCCTGCAAATTTGGAACAATGAAGGCTCTAAGCAAATAAAATGACATTCGATTTTTTGTTTCCTTGATACTATCTTTATCCGTATGTGCTTCTTTTAAATCAGATCCACCAAAAATAATATTTTCAAATATAGCATTATCAACAATTTGTTTTTCTAACCCATAAGCAACGTTAAAAATATGTGGGACAGCAACGATGGCAACTAAGCACATTAGTATTGATTGAACTAATTTACCAACGCCTTTCTCAGAATTTGTAAAATTGTCTGGATTAATAATATATTGTAAAATAGAGAAAGATACCTTGAAAATCATTATAATTGCAATAAAAACATATAACCTGTTAGAAAAATCTTTTAACACTTCATCACTAAATATTTGAATACCAGATAAATCATCAAATAAATTAGCAAACAAAGAAACAGCCCAATATACAACTGTATCTAGCAGTTTAAAAAACGATCTAAGTACCTCCTGTATCCATACATCAATCAAATTTCACACCTCCTATGTACCTCATATCTTACATACTTCATCAATTGGCATAACGAATCCTAACAAAAAGTATATTATTGTTGGCACTAAAAATAAAATTGCTATACATATCAATCTCTTATATAAACGATTAAAGAACTTTTTACTTTCATCATCTTTAAAAGAAGCAAAAGTTTTCATTCCATCCATAATAGTTAAAATAATAGTAATTATCGGTCCAGCAATTCTAATTAAATTTAGTCCACCTTTAAGATAATCATTCAGCTTCCCTATTCTATTACAAAGTTCCTGTGAACCAAATTTTAGTTCAATTGTTTTACTTTCATATAAATTATTATATAAACTATTATAAATATTATCTGCTTTTTCCTGCTCTGGAGTATCACCATTTATAATTTCTTGGGCAATTGATTTTGGATCAGATTGTATTTCGGTACAATAAGATTTAATACATAAATCCAATTTATTTGAGCCCTTACATTTATACTCTGATGAATACCAATACATATATTTCATAAGTTCATTAACAGATTCTTCTTTAGAATCAAACTCACCAGAGCTCAATTTATCACAATTAATTTTAATAATATCCTCAGTAATTTCTTTATTTAAACAAACATTTTTCTGTGCTTCTACTGCACTGTCAGGACCAGCATATCCGCTACATTTATCACTATAGTTTTTAATTAATTCACTTTGCTGATTATCAATTTCCATACCATTAAGCAAATCACTAACATTTTCTTCGTCTGAATACTTACAAAAATCTTGTAAAGAGTATACATATGTACCCTTAAAATCCGGATTTTTGTTTTTATACCTATACACTCCATCCGTAGACTGGTAGTTATCATTTAAACAATTAAACAATCTATTTTCTTGAACAAATTTGTCAACCTTTTCACAATCAGTTTTTATTGCTTCAGATATAGCATTGGCATCCTTATTTTTAGTATAATAATCTGACTGTTTTAGAAAATTTTCTAAATTTCTCTTTACATCAGATGAAGAAATTCCATACCCCCCATTGTGATTTTTGGTTAACAAATCATCCAACAAATCAAAATTTTTTATTTTCTTTGATATATCTAATATAGAATCCAATTCATACCCATAATCCTCAAGACACTGGTCATATTTATTTTTAGAATCACTATTATAATTTTTTGAATAGGCAACAAAGCGTAAATCAGATTTTTCATTTACATATTTACTAACAGCTTCTTCTAGTTTTGCGGCATCACCATCGTATTCCTCATCCAAATAATATACTTTTGAGACATTAAGGACATAGTATTCTGTATCTCTACACAACCAAGTTATATCACCTTGTGAAACACTGCCAATAACGCAATAGGCATCTGATTTGCCAAACTCAAAAACAATTGCTGACGGAGCCTCCGTTATATTGGAATTAATTGTATAATTTATTTTTTTTGCACAATTTAAATTCCACCAATCACATACAACATCTAGTGATAAATTTAAAGTTCCATCTGTATTCAATTCGACTGAAAAAACTTTAGCTTGTGCATCTAAATTTTTTATATCAAAATTGACATTATATTTTTTTCCAACCTCTGAAATTGCTGAACAATCAAGATCTTTAAACCACGCACTCTCAAAATCCTGACATGAACCAGGGGATTCTTTTCCTCCATTTTGACGTGAATAAAAGTATATTGTCAATTTATTTTTTATTTCAGTGGGTAATTCTGCAAACAAATCCTCATTAATATTATAATTAGGTACTACATCATCCCCCCTAACATCCATCCTAAATCCAATAGTTACTAATAAAGTTAATAGTAAAATACTTATATATTTAATTTTTTTCATATATATTCCTCCTAATGACTAGTAACATTACTAGAACTATTACTCTTTCCTTTAATAATTTCCATAGCACACTTTACAGGTGATTCTGAACTTGTTCCATGCTCTGGTTCCACAAAATTCAAAATAAATTCAGCAATAATAACAACTAAAAACACTAGTATTCCTGTTATTAATCTTTTAACACATGTACCTTGATATTTTTTAATATCTTCTTCTTTTTTAGCAGCAATTGCTTTTCCTAAATCTATCATACCAAATAAAACAAGTAAAATAGGAACCACTATTTTAATTCCTATATATAAATAATGAATTAAATCACCAACTAAACCTGGTATACCATTCATATCTCCTAATATTCCAACACAATAATCATCACTTAAAATATTTATCATAAATATACCCACTCCAATACATAAATTATACCTCAATAATATATAACTTGTCAATTATACTGTCGTAATATGAATAAACAAAAAATGAGTAATTAATACCCATTTCTTAAATTATTTTCTTTTATTATTTATAGCATTTGCTGCCACTAAAATTTTAGAGTAAGATTCATCTAAATTATTATTTTCAATAACAGTATAATTAGCTTGTTCCCTAGTAATAATATCCCTAATTAATTTTAACTTTTCAGTAGTATCAGCACCACCAATTTGCTTTGAAATCTCTCCAATTTTCTTAGAAATAGAAACAGCTTCTGCCTCTTTCTCTAGTTTAATAGTTTCAGCCTTTACTTTTGCAATCTCTAAATCTGCAGCAGCTCTTAACTTAGCAGCCTCTAATTCAGCACTTGCTTTTGAAATTAAACGAGCATTTTCTGCATCATTTAATGCATCATCTTCCTTAACTTTTTTCAAATCATCAGTTAATTCAACTTTCTGAATTGTAATATCAGTTACAGATATACCATATTTTAATTCTAACTCTTTTAATTCATCTGCTATCCAAGGAAAATTTCCACTAGGTTTAATATCAAGTCTAACATTAGATATTTCATCATAGCTCATAGAAGCAACTAATCTTCTTAATATCATCTCAACAGCAATATTTAATTGCTTTGCAGCATTTCTTTCTTGATGGAATTTAATAGGTGCAAATACTTTGTAAGTAACAGCAGAATCAACTATTACCTCAAAACCTTCCTTACTTCTAAATGGTTCTTCCTTATAATCAATAGGTGTTTCACCAATATAGTATAAATTCTTCTTTTCAAAAGGCCAAAATATCTTAAGACCTGGCTTAACAATACGCATCTTACCCCTTAAATTAGTTGCTACTACAACATAATTATTAGGAATACGAACAAATAATGAATTTAAATTTGCTTCAATTCCTTCATTCATTTTAGCAGTTTCATTAATAATATTATTTTCTATATTCATACAAATCCCCCTCTTTGTGCTACATATACTATCACAAAAGAATTGAAATGTCAATAGTTAACTATTTCGTTAATTAAAAATTAGGATTAGTACTAATTTATACATTAATTTCACTATGTAATTTTCTTAATCTATTGTATTTTCTTATGTGTTCTTTACTATTTAACCTAAATATATTCAAATTAATTAACATAGTAGATATCTCACTTGGAGATTTGTTTTCAAACATTTTTTCTAATAATAAATCCATTTTTCCTACTTCCTATTTTATTTAATATATTTTTCCATTAATAATTCAGCTAGCTTTTCTCCTTCTTTTGTTAATGTAACAAACTTATTTTTATATTTTGCTGGAAACAAGTATCCATTTTCAGTTAATTTATTAATAGCATCAAATGAATAACCTTTCCATGCATTTTTTGTTACTCCTTTATCTAAATTACCATTTTCATCATAAAATAAAATGTCTTCATCCCATGAAGTTAAATACATTAAAAGTAGTGTTAATTCTTCAATTCTTTCATTCATCTTTTTACCACCTTTATTTATTTTTATATTTTAACCATTCATTATAAATCTCATCTAAATCAGGCACTTCTTTTATTCCTAAATTTTGACAATCACTTATATCTATATGTTTATCTTTTATATAATCGTCTATTTTTTTAAATTTATCTGAAGTGTCACTCATTATAATTGCATATACAGCATATAGTATGATGGTATTTATATCAAAATCCAGATTTTCTTTTAATGAGTCTATATCCATATCAAATGCATCTATTACTTCATCATCGTCACTATACTCAGGATTTGATATTTCTTCACACGTATAATCGGAATATAACATTAAATCAATAATATTTAGCGCCTCCATATAATCCTTAGAAAATATTAATTTACGTATTAAATCATACATTCTATTTAGTATACTATCCATTTCAGGGGTTAGATAATAATGATAGTCATAATTTTCACCAAAAGCAGAATAATAGCCTGTTTCCACTGCATAACATTTAAATACTATCTCTCCATCTTGAACCTTTTTAAAGTCTTTACACATTTCATCTAATTCTTCTTTTATATCATCAAGTAAAATTTTATCATTGTTTTTATATTTTTAATTCTACATAGTGTTTTATAATAATCTCCTTTAGGTATATCTTTACATATTTCAATAATAATCGTTTTTAGCATATCTAATGAAGTGCCATTTATATTTCTGTTTATTTCCTTTATAAAATCATTTTCATTCATAGTTTATTCACCATCAACTTCATACCCATTTTTAATTTCTAAAACTAACCCTTTTAACTTCTTATTATTTGTTTTTAAATTAAACTTTCTATAGTCGTATTTCTCATACTTCTCGTATCCTGGTGTAACGTAATGCTCTGAATAACCTTTTTTATCAGTGTCATCTACTATTTCCTTTAATTCAAAATCACACATATCATCTAGCATTCCACGTCCTGCTCCATTAATTATATTAGGATACAAATATCCTTCATATTCATTCATATCTCTTTGATCAATATATGTTATTTTAAATGTTGTAGTTGAACCATAATCATATTCCATTTCCAATTTATCATTTTTCTTTAATTTTAGTTCACAAAGCTTAGTGATAGTAGCATTTGATAACTCCTCATAATCCTGATTATCTTCTACACAAACCCAACTATCAAATATATAATTTTTATATTTGATATTATATAAATGATAAGCAAGTGAATCAAACGTTGCAAGTATTGTGTATGCTAAATCTGCTACTGTTCTTCTATCTGTAATTTCTATTTCTCTCCATATTTTATCTTCTAACCCTTCTATTCCTACTCTAAAAGTTAATACTTTAGTCATTTTTACCTCCCATTAACTAAAATAAATCATAATAATCATCTTCATCAAAATTATTAAATTCATCAACATTTTCTAATAATTCATCCATATTATCTTTAATAAAATCAAATGTTTTTTTATAATCATTAACATTAACATAATTATTTTCACTCATATATTGATAAAACTTCTTAAGACTAGTTGCTGTTTCCTTTAATGAATTTCTTGATGACCATATACATTTTTCTATAAACCAACCATTTAAAAATGAAAATATTTTATCAAGACCATCTTCTGCTTTTGTAATGTCATAATAGTTCAAATAATCATTAATAAATAAGTCGGTATTATTTAAGTGTTTTTTTATAGTTTTATTTACTAACCCTTTTTTATTTAACCATTTTTCAAATTCATTTAAATATTTCTTATTTCTTTTAACATTTTCATTCATTTTCTTTTCATAATTCATTAGCATCTCCCCTATAGATCTTTAAATATTTCAAATAATATTTTAATTGTATTTTTAACCTCATCAATAGTTAACATACTTTCATCATCTAAAACATATATTCTTTGCATTTTATTAAAAGCATTAATTAGTTCATCATTAAATTTGAGGTTCATATAATTAAAATCTTTTATTTCTTTATTACTTGCAATACCACCTAATCTTGACTCTTCTTCTTTTCTTTTATAACTAATTAATTTATTTAATTCTTGTTTGTTCTTTAACATTTTCTTAATATCACCATTTTTAATCATAATAGAAATATCATATAAATGCTTTGATACATCTTCATACATATTTCTTTCAAAATAAAATTCAGCCGCAAATATCTTATCAACAAATATTCTCTCTAATTTAATTATTTCAATATTAAATTCAGATATATCGTATTCTTCTTTTAATATTTTCTTTTCATTATCTAGTGCGTATTTATATATTAATGGTTCAATAGTATATGTGCTAACAGGTTCTGATACTGTAAACGATGTTGATTCTATCTGAATTTTTTCTGACTTGAACAATTCATTTATACTAAATAAGGAATAATATTTATAAAATGAGGTTATACTGCCTTTTTTATCTATTGTTTCTTCTTTATCTAGTTCTAATCCTTGTATTTTATATCCAAGTGCTGAATTTTTAAGCCTCATTTTATTACTATTATTAGTTTCGTTATCATTAACTTTTACAGTTAAATCTATATCTTCAGAAAATCTGTTCATATGATCTAATATCTTATATATTGCTGTTCCACCTTTAAAATATGCTTGTAATTTATCTTGCTTTTTTGATAAATCTTTTAATACAAGACAAACGTAATAATCTTTTTCTAATATATCGTTTCTTATACCTGTTCTATTATTTATATTTAAAATTAATTCTTCTAAAAGATCTTTACTTAACATTGTTGCCTCCTAGTTCATATAACTTCATTATTGGTTTTAAATTATTTATTTTATTAGCATATTCAAATATTTTTTCAAATTCTAATTTATTATTTTCAATAAATTTATAAATAATTTCTTTTTCATTATCTACTTCTATTTTAATATTATCTTTATTAGTTAATATATCAAATAATTGTAAATATTTATAATTATCTTCATTAATTAAAGTTTTAGGCTTTCTAATAGTGACTCCTAAATTTTTATTATTATAATCATTAAAATTAGGGCACTCGTTAGTTACAATTAATATTTCTTTAGGAACTTGTGTTGTAAGTCCCACTTTATTAAATAAATAGGCTCCAGTAAAATATCCTTTTGTTCCGTTTTCGTCACATATATATTTCTTTTCAATAACTTTGTTAATATTTAATGGTTTATTACCAAATACACCTTTTTTAGGTTTATAATAAATACCTTTTATAAATTGAGATAATTTATTTTCCTTAACTAGTCTATTTATGTATACATAAATGTTTTTAAAAGTATTTTCAAAATTGTCTTGAACTATCTTTTTAAAATAATCCTTAATCTCTTCAATAAAAATAGGTTCATCATAAGGACATTTATCAATATATTTAATTAAAATATCATTATAATTCATATCATTACCTCCTATATATTATGTTATTATTTTATTTATTTATTGATATTTTTTCAATTAATAATAACATTATATGCTTTTTTAATAAATAAGTCAACTTTTTATGTTTATATGTTAATCCTTTTTTTAATGTATACACATCATTAGTTAACTATTCCGTTAATTTAAAAATGGCACTTGACTTTTTAATTAATAACTTTACTATTAATATTATATTTTTTTAGTATTAGTACTAATTTATACATTATTGAATCCAAAATACCTGAAGCATTCAAATCGTAAACTTTATAATTCTTTACATTACTATATATAGTATTACATGCCAAAGAAGATATATGAAAAATAAATTCAAAACTCATACTATAATTATCTCTATTTAATTTTTTGCCAATTTATTACGATACAGAGTAATTTTTTATAATTCTGTCAATTTATTACTATTGATTTTTTTTAAAAGAAATTATAAGAAAATAAATATTTTGACAAAATATACACTATTTTTAATTATTAGCTCACCAAAAAAAGTAGGTTTAACCTACTTTTGGAATTTCTTTACAATTGTCTTTTAATATATCACTGATACAAGTCCATATATCTGCACCACCACCGGCAAAATCAAATACAAATTTTACTATCGAAAAAACTAAGAATACAATAACAGCAATAATTAACTTTTTCAAAAATGAACTTTGTGCCCTTTTAATTTCATCTTCCTTTTGAGCAGCTATTGCTTTTCCAAGTTCTATCATTCCAAAGATTATAAGTATTACAGGTACAACAACCTGAATTCCAAGATATACATAGTGAATTATAGAAACAATATCACCTGGAATACCCTGTTTACCAATAGTATCTTGACAAGCAGAATTTGATGAAGAACAGGCATCTAATAGGAATAGACTATTACTAATCACAATTACCTGCACCTTTCATCATTTCACAAATACATTTCCATACAGAACCTGTTGTATCCTCAGAATCTCCACCAGAAGCAAAATCAAATACAAATTGTGTGATAGTTAGTACTAAGAATACTAAAACTGCTAATATCAATTTTTTTAGAAAACTAGATTGGGCTTTTTTTATCTCATCTTCTTTTTGAGCAGAAATTGCCTTGCCAAGTTCTATCATCCCAAATATAATAAGCAAAACTGGTACAATAACCTGAATTCCTAAATAAATATAATGCATTATATTAGCCAACGTTTCTGGAACTCCTTTGTCACCCAATACATTTTGACAAATATTATCCATCACATTAAACAAATCCATATAAATAACCTCCTATACATATCTAATGTTACAACAAATAGTATAAAAAGTCAAATTTATTATACATTTGTTATACATTTTAATTATTTTATTTAAATAAACCCTTCTTTTTCTTTTCAGTTTCAACATCTTCTTGTTTAGCAAAACCTAATTTTACCAAGAAAACATTTAATATATATATATTAGCTTCCCTTTCATCAAGAGGTGGCATATTGAAAAATACCTTTAACTTTGATTCATATTCAAAATCTAATATATCTTTTTGACTTAATAAACTTTGATTAATAATTATCTTTTTACCCTTAAATGGAGTTAACCCTTTAGGATTCAAAAGCATATACTTATTTAACTTAATAACAGAAGGTTCTATTAAATAAATAACCTCACTGCATAAATTTTCTGCATTAGAATCATTTAAATCAACTAAAATGACTTCTTTATCACTATGTTGAACTATAAAATTACCTAATTCAGCAGCTTTAATGCTAAACAAATTTTTATCTTTTCCAGGAAAATAAGTAAAATCTCTTTTATTTATTTCAGCACCAACAACAGAGTAATTCTTTTTTAATTGACTAAGCATCATGTATAACAAAGTAGTTGCCCCACTTTGTTGTGTAATATTTTTAATTCCTATTATTCTAGGTCCACTTTTTTCAACATATATTGTTTCAGTTTGATAATCAGTTTGTGTTGTTGGTTGTGCATATACTTGTCCACCAACCATATCAAGTTGCTGAATGTGTGCTACATCACGATAGTTATTAGGATGATTATATAAATAATTTATACCTTCTAATGTTTGAGTAAAATTATATATTCCCATTGAAATCAACTTTGATTGGAAAGAAGTAGAACTGCTCTCTGCATCATCATTTAATAACAAAATTATTTTATCTGCATCAAGTGAGATTGCTAATTTCTGTAAGTTTTCTATATTTTTATAATCTTTAATAGCAGTTATATCAAGAATCATTCTTTGGAAAAACATAACTTTAAATTGAGATATAATTTCATCAACAGTAAATTCTCCATTTAAAGTTTTAAGGGTTTCAATCTCTAAGCTTTGCAACATAGATTGAAACTTATTTGCTATTATAACATTCATTTAATCATCCCTTCTATTCTCTTGGACCATATTGAAAAAATGTATATGTATCCCCATATATAGGGAATGCAAATCTATCATTTCTTCCAAAAACAGGCAATTCAAAATACATATAAGTTTCTACTCCATACAATTGATTACCTTGTTTATCAACAAAACGATAAATACAAAAACTATAATCTCTATCATGTGCCACTTCATAAACATCATACTTTTCATCTGAATTTCTATCAGTGCAATCTAATTTTGAACCAATATTTGTTTTATATCCCATTTCATTTAATATATTACCAATCTCGTCCCTAGCCTCTTCTAATACAGCTTCAGCACTTTTTCCATATCTACCATGAGTTTGAACAATATTTACTATAGAATTTCTAGCTTTAAATGCCTTTGTATAACCAATTGACCCAGCTAAAAACATCATAATAACAACTATTAAGACTACAATTATTAATAATATTTGTGAGCTTCCAATAGCTTCTCTCATATATTAACACCCCAAACCATTTTCATAATCAGTAAATTGATAAATCGGATTAGTCTTAGTAGTAACTGGTATTTTTAATGAAACGTTAAATGGTAGATCAATAAATATATAGGTTTTTACCTTATATGTTATATAATAATTTCCACCCTCATATTGATCACTTTTATTCTTATCACTTCTAGTGCAAATTAGTTCAAATTCGTAATCACCATTATTCTCTAAGCAAGCAGATTTTTCTCCACTACTAGCAGATTTAACACAAAATTGATTATTTTTTTTAACACGATAACCCAGATTTTTAAAAACTCTATCCATATCAGCAGCAGAATAAGAGTTATATCCTTCATACTTTTCAAGTGAATTCGCTATCTGACTATTAATCTTATAACCTTTATAATAGATAACAGTACCGGTAAGTATAAACGCTATCAAAATAAAGAAAATTATAAATATATATAATGTAGCAGTCCCACCTATACTCGTTCTCATGAATTCACCCCTTCACTAAATATTATTATAACAATTATTAAGCATTTCCTGAATCAGCACGCTCACACTTTCCATTTACCCATGAACCACCACTTGCTTGGCACTCACTTGCATCTTTTGTATTATTAATTAAACTTCTAATTAAAGGAATACCAACTAATGATACAATACCAATTAAAACAACTGTAACAATTGTCATATTTGCTTCTCCTGTAGCTTCTTTCATTAATATTCACCTCCCTATTTTTCTAACCTAATTATAACCAAATAAAATTAAAATTTCAATAAACTATACAAATACTATACACTACCCATTAACATAAACATAGCAGCAAATAATATCATAATAGATAAACCACCTGTAACAAAAAGCATACGCATTGTTTTTGATTCCATTCTGTCAAGTCTATCTGCATATCTTTGTTCACGAGATTTATTTTGTAGTGATGAAACAGTTCTTGAAAACATAAGTAACTGTTCTTGTTTATTAGCTTGTGAACCAAGACTAAGACGATATAATAAACGCATCATACGCATAGAATCTCTTACTGGATATTCCTTTGCAAAATCCATATAAGGATCAACTGTCGAATCACCAGCTTCAATTCTTGAAATCATTCTTTCAAGACCTGGTTTAAATATTTCTGGTGCAGTATCTATAGATCTTCTAATTGCAACAGGAACTGTGTAATGTTGTATTAAGATTTCCAAACTTTTTAAATAATATGGTAAAGCTTTATCAATACTATATAAATTACTTTTATAATATTTTTGAAGTTTTATATAGCCTAATTTAAATACTACAAAACCAATTATAAATGAAAGTAAAACATTTATAAAGGTGAAATTAGAAATAAATATAAAAAGCATAAATATTATTGTAAGTAACATTGTTTGTATTCTCTTATCATAAAGTGCTTCAGCATCTGCATCTACACCATACTTAACAGTTACCAAGAACTTATAATCATCTTCCATAAGCATTCTAGAATAAGGACGCATGTCTTTGATAAACTTATTAGTATCAATTAAATTACGATATTCAAAAATAAATACCACTATTATTATTATCGCAATAAAAGCCATTATTCAGCACCTACATTCTCGTTATAATATTTTTCCCCATTTAGAAGGAAATAACTGTTAATTAATATGATTACATGTAATATTAACACTACCCACCATGTATCAAGTAATTTAATATATGATGCATGTCCAAGTAAGAATTGCATTAACATAACAATTAAATACATAAGCAATCCAAATTGAATAAATTTTTTATGAAATGATGCCCTATTAATTCTATCACGATATACGTTTTCAACAAGCATATCTATATCAAGAGACATATTTTCAAGTGCATCACTTGATCTCGAAGAACCTTCGTTAGTGATTTGTAAAAATAATTGATGCATATTTCTAACAATATAATAATCATATTTTTTATTCATATATTCTATTGATTGTTCAATAGTACCATTTTCATAAGCCATGGTTATCATTAAATCCACATCACTTTTAACAGGGTCTTCTAAAACCCCAGAATCTCTAACTCCTTCAAGTGCTTTAACAAAACTTTGTGTAGTTTGAAATTCCATAATAACATTTGTTGTATATACTTGAATTTGTTCAAATATAAATTCACTAAATAATCTTTTTGATCTCAAATATGTTAAGTATGGGATAACAAACAACACAGCAACTATATATATAAAAGAAACAATCAAATTATAAAAATATAAATATGATATCAAAAATGCTCCTCCTGCAAATACGACAACTTGAATTGCATATTGCTTTGGAGTATAATCTTGTCCCATTGACTTAACTTTCTCACGAACTTTTTTATATGAATAAGGTGCATATCTATTATATATATCCCCAACTTTACTAGCAACATATTTATATGTCTTAGCACCAGCATTTTGGTAATATACGACAATAAATATTAATATTATGGCACATGCCAAAAATCCCCAAAATTCCATCTTTCAACCTCCTTACTCAAATAACACTTCTACATCATTTTTCTGATTACCTTGTTCAAAAAACAATTTTTCTGGAAGTGCTACACCTTGTACAAGTAAATATTCTCTTAAATATTTACTAGGTTCATTTCTAACTACTTTACCATCACTTAATTTTTTATAAATGATATTATGTCCTGCAACATTATCCTCAGTAACAAAGAATTCTGTTACTTCAGCAATTTCACGAACAAATTTATTTGTATTTTTATCTTGATATGCTTTAACATAAACACCAAGTTGAATATATCTATGAATTGATTTTAAGAATTGATCAATATCTTGATTAGTTTCAAGCAAACTATACATACGACTAGGTATTGATTCTGCTTTATCAGCATGGATTGTTGATAAAATATAATGCCCTGATGAAATTGAGTTCCTAATAGCAAGCACAGCTTCTGCACTACGAACTTCTGATAATAAAATCCATTTAGGGTTCTGTCTCATACAAGTAACAAGCACATCACTATAAGAAGCTACATTATTTGTTTTCATTGCTACTATATCCCTATGAGGAAATATTCTATCTAAGTGTAATTCCAAAGTATCTTCAACAGTAATAATCTTCTCATTCTCTCTAATTTTAGAGGCAAGATATTTAATAAACTCTGTTTTACCACTACCAGTTTCACCACAGACAATTATATTACAATGACCCCAAATACACTGAACTAAAAAGTCATGAATATCTAGTGTAATATATTTATCAGCTATAATTTTGTCTTTTTCAAGCCTTATTTTTGCAGGTGTTTTTCTTATTACAACTGCTATTCCATTTCTAGCAATAGAATCATGGACGAAGTTCATACGAAGTTCTGCACTTTCTGCATCCAAGAATGGATGAGCCATATTAAAACTTCGTCCAACAACATTTGCACATTGGAATGCTAATTTCTCTATAAAAGCATTATTAATATTTGAATTTTCTACACGATATATACCTTTTGATAGAGATCTAAGCCAAATTTGACCACCGTTACTATAAGAAATATCAGTAATATCATCATCATCTAAATATTGTTTTAAATCTCCAAAATCTATTTGTGAGAAAAAATCATGATTCATGATTAACCCTCAATTAAATTGCCAAATTCATCATATTGAGGAGTAACAACATTTAAATCTTCATTTTCAGTAGTATTCTCAACTAAATTAACAGTATGAGCATTAATAAATTCTTTTAATTCATCAGTACTTACTCTTGTTTCTGTAGTATCACCAGAATAATTTGTTCCATGTGGTACTGGGAATAAAACTACTGAATATCCAGTTAAATAACTAGCTTTTCTAAGTAAAATATGAATCTCAGGATTTACACCAAAGAATATATATGCTGGTGTTCTTCTTTCAGAAGTATTTTCAAAAACATTTAATCCATCACTAGTTTTAACAGCTAATATATCAACATTTTCAAGTAATTTACCAACCATTAAAACATTATCATCATTCATAGCTTTCATATAAATATCAATTTTAGACCCTGGCATAATAGAGTTTTGATAAGAAGTATTCATTGTAACTGGAAAGTTATATAAAACTTCTCCCTCTTTTACATCCATTAAAGCAGTATCTGGTAATTGCTCCTTAGTGATAAGTGTTTCACTATAGAACATACTTCCAGCCGGAATCATAGTATTATAGTTACTATATTTTCCAACGATTGAATTTTTAGAAGTAATAGTGTTTTTCTTAACAGAAACTGCTGGAACACTAATATAATCAATCATATCATCAGTAATAAGTGTTTTAGGTTGAATAGTAACCTTTGCAACAGGAACCCTAATTGGATTTGTTGCTTCCTTAATTCTTGAATTATAAACAAAATATAGAATAGCAATTATAAGTATCAATCCTATAATTGTAACTGTATTTTTGTTTGTAAAAAATCTTTTTAATTTTTCTAACATAAAATTACCTTCTTTCTTTTAATATGGAATTTCCAATATAGCATCAAGTCTATTTGAAATATCAAATTCTAATATTTCTCCGCCAGTAACATTTCCTTTTTCAGTACTACTTACCTCTAAACTCACCTTTGGAGGAATTTCACTTATATCATATATTTTAATAACATAAGTTCTTGATAATGTTGCAGATTCTGCAAATCTTCTAGTAAAGTTTTCAACAAACTTTTCCCTATCAATCATAAGTGTTCCCCTAGAAAAACTTGCCATATCAACAGAGTCTAGCATTGCAGCTTCTGTAACATCTTTAAGCAAATTATAATTATGTTCATCTGTATTTGTGATGTTTTGAAAGAAATAAACAAAGAATATTGTAATAATACCTATAGCTACTATAGCTATTCCCCAAAAAGATTCTTTCATCTAAACACCTTCCTTACTTGTTTTTAAATAAGAATAAAATCCTTCAGCATAATCAGCACCGGCTGGATAACAATTATACCAATTATCACTTATTGCACATGACTCACTAGTATTAAATAGGTAAGAAAAATTATCTAATTCAGGATTAAATCCCCATATAAAATTACTCTTACAATATAAACCATCAGTACACTTAAATGTGTCATCATTAAAATTATTATAACTATTTTTCTTATTGTATTCTCTTATTTTTTTGATATCAGATGGTGTTAGTGTAATAGTATACATAGGAGTTAAATTATAAACTTCATCGGTATTAACACCTCGATTATTAGTTATAATTGTTGAAACAACAGAATCATAAGACCACTTTCCAAGTCTATCTCTATTTTCACTCTTTAAACCTTTAGTTTGTGGAAATGGATTTTTTAGAGAAATAGGCCTATATATAACATTTATTCCACTTGTAACTGTTGATGGATCCGGATTATCTGGATCACAATCATCCTCACACGTAAACACATTATTTTTTACTTTCAAGTTACATAGAACTGAAAATGATAAATTTAAATTTCCTATTGGAGATGTAATCTTAACATCTTCAGCTAAAGCATTTTTATAAGTACCTGTCCCTGTATATGATGGAACAAAGAATGAATCAGCATAATTTTGAATAGCAATTGCATTTGCAGGCAAATTATTAATATTTATAGTACTACCATCATCCTTTAAACTTCCCTTTAGTATCAATTCACCCGTTCCTTTATAAACTCCAACAACACTTCCTTTAGTTTGAACCTTATTAAACAATGTCATAGTTTCATTTTCTGTTATTACGCTTCCTCCACTACTTGATGATATTGGAGCTTTAGTAAATGAGTCCCAGCAGCTTGAATATTTATTTTCATTTTCCAAGTATTTATTATAAAATTTATTGTATTCTTCAACAGCCGTCTTATAATTAACATTTTCTATAATTAATTTCCCGTCGACAAAATTACTATATTTATCTTCTGCATCTTTAACCTTTTTTTGAGCATCTTCCTCAGCGCTATAATAAGAATTACAGTTTCGATCATTATCAGGGTTCCCATCACTGTTATAGCTTTCACATTCATTTCTTGCACTAACCGCATCATTATAGTGTTCTTTTGCTTTTTTAATAGAATAATCAAGCCACTCTTTTTCATCAATGGCATAATTATATATTACCTCTAAATTATATCTCTGCACATATGCATTAACATAAAGTGCCGAAAGCTTTGCGCCATTAGTTTTTGTCTTGGTTGTTGTTACTAAGCCTTTTGTGCTTCCCCACAAAAAAGCACCTCCGGCCTTTGTAAGAACATTATTTTCAACTGCATCAACACTAACCCTATGAACATATAAATATTTTTCAGTGCAAAATTCACCGCTTATATATTCTCCCCATTCTTTTATAACTGCAGAGTAGGCCTGCCCACAAACCATACTAGGAATAGGTGATGAAGGCATAGGATAATCTGGCACTGGAACAAGTTCTAGCAACACAGGTGGTTCAGGCTCTTCAGGTTTATTGGGATCTGGAATTGTAGGATTTGGAGTATTAGGTGGATTTACTGTAGGTGGGCACTGTCCTTCAGGGCATTCCTCTTTCTCTGCGCATAATTTTCCCTTCATGTCATAAGTACCTTTACACAAATCTGATGTAACTGTCCCGAATTCAGCTTGATCACTACCAGCTTTGGTGGCCCCACACATTGCATTTATAAGGCTTTGAGGAATTCCAGCTATCCTGTTTTGAACACAATTATAAGAATCTTCTCCCGTTACTTTTGTTATCAAACAAGGTTCTGCTTGAATCCCTATCCCATCATCATTATTCTGTTCAGAATTTAACAGTATGTAGTTATTGGCACATGCAACTGCATCCATATCTCCACAATCAACATTTGAAGAAATCAAATTAATTATTGCCTCACCCATTACAGAAGAGGAATCCAAACTACCATCACGAACAGCTTGTTCAAAAAAAGCATTAAGTTCGTTTACATAGTTTGTATTTGTCGTTCCATCCTCATTTAAAGCATTTGGAAAATTTGAAACCTGGATACCATTACAAGGATAACGACTATTGCTAGGACAAACACTAAATGACACATCTTCTCCAGTAGTAAGTCTAATTGTTATATCAGTTCTAGTATCATACCAAGTATTGTTTGTACATTCCGGACAACTTCCTAGATTTGGATTTGGTTGATCCGCAGGTTGATTAGTGTTATTAGCATCACCAATAATTTCATCACAATTTGGATTTCCTTCTGGGCATTGAGCTTTAACATTTGCTGTCATTGTTAGAAGTAGTAAAAGTATTGTTGTTTTGATTATATTTTTTTTCATATATTCACCTCTTTTATAATTTATTTTTATTATTACCCTTAATCCATAAAACAATTAAAATTCCAAGCACTATGACTAAGGTAATAAGACTTGGCCAATAGTATTTCTTATATATTGTGTAAAATAAATTACCTGTATTATTTTTATCCTCATTTATAGGTTTTTCATCTTTTATGCTTTCTATATATTTTTGCATCAATTCTTTAAATGTTTGATAATCATATTGTTTTTCTACCCATTTTTGACATAGCTTATATTCCTTGGCATTAAGACACAACTTATCATTGTAAAAATTATTATAATATGGAAATGTTAATGTAATATTTCTAACTTTTGTATTAAAGCAATCATCAACACCATAGATAGAAAATCTGTATGTCACACCCATTAGGAACCCATCTAAACTAATCTCACCAAACTCAGAACTTGGTGAAGTATATCTAAGCCCATATCTTTCATCAGCCAATAGTGTTTTGTTTGACAAACCAGTAAAATTTATTCTAAATTTTGTAGTTCCATCATCTTCAGTATAATCTTCTATTGTATAAACAATATTGTTAGATAGTTTTTTTAGATTTTCCCTATCAGTATTAGAACATTCATAACCATTAACTATAGTAGGAAATAATAATAAAATTGTAATTATTAGTGCTATCCTTTTCATACTTTCTCCTTTATTTTAACATAATAAAAATCTTTTAACAACATCCTGTTGCGTAAATTTACATATTTTGTCATTATTTTAGCTTATACAAATAAACGTTATCTCTTAATGTGATTCTTAGAGAAATACTTTCAGCATTCTTTACTTCATCTAAAACTTCTATATAGTAAACATTATTAAGTTTAGTTCTTTGAGGTAATACCCTTGCAAATGCAACATTTTGAGTTTTTGTTTCACCATTAATTGTATATATTAATGTAGTGTAATCAGAAATTAAGTCATATAAATCATTTATATTCATTTTACTTTTCTCTAAATTAATTTTTCCATCTAATTTTAATATAGTTTTATCATAATTGCTTTTATAATTAGGGATAATATATTCATACGAATTGTAGCATTCATCATTTGATAAACAGAATTTATAATCGACTTTAAATTTATCAGCTATTTCAATACTATTAATTTTTAATGTACCCTCTTCTATTAGCTCATTATTAAAATTAACAACTTCTCCCAAATTATTAGTAAATGTATTTTTTATCTCATCTAAATTATCTTTTTTTATTTCAAACTTTAAAGTTTTATCAGATTCATCTCTATATTGTAGATACATTTTTTTGTTTTTATAGTTAAGAGGGACTTCAAAAACAAGTATATAATCACTAAAATTTGTATCTAATATATTATCATTATAAGTATTACCCAAATCAACAAGTTTCTCTTTATATTTAGTTGTGTGATAAAATTTGTGATCACTAATTACTAATTCAAAACGAGCTATATTAAGCTTTTCTTTAATACTATTTGTCTTTATCTTAATAGGTACAACCAATAAATACTTATCATCTACTATTTTACTATTTTTATAATCTTTTTGAGTTAAATAACTTTCTTTAACCCCTAAAGAAAAATTATCAACACTAACCATTTTATTTGGTTTAGTAATATTAAAATATATTCCCATTCTTGAAGATATAAAGTAACTTCCAAAACCTATAATTGCTGTTCCTATTAAAATAAGTGCTAATTTATTTTCATATATAAAATATTTTAATTGTCTTTTATTTTTATTAAAATTTCTCTTTAAATTTCCCGAATCTATATCTATTTGTAATTCAAATTCTTCATTATCAGTTGTATCTATATTTAATTCTTCCAAATCTTGTCCAAATCTAAAACTTTTGATATCAAATCCAACTGAACGCATTCCAGTTAATATTGCCATAAATACTTCTAAAATAGTAGATATTAATAAAATATCACGCATTGCATAAGCCGTTCTGCTCTCAATTACTTGCATTTCTACAATTGATAACATATTGTAACAAATAAATAAAATTATTAATAAAGCAAAATTAATAATAATAGAAAACAAATATATTTTTACAGGTTTCTTTTTTACTGATAATACAGTTGTTAGAAGGATTGAAAAACCTAAAGCAATAGCTGGCACAACAAATATAGATATTGTAGTTAAAGTTCCTCTTAGATTTTGTCCAACTGCTCCTTGTGGATAACTAGAATAATCAAAAAAGAATTTAACTAAAAAGCTTAATTTATAAATCACATACAATTCAAGTATAGTTAGTATTATATTAAATAGTTTAAAGTGTTTTATAAAAAAGGCATACGGTTTTCTTAGTATCACAATATATCACTCCTATTTTCTCTATTAGTATAACCTAAAATACATTTTTTTTCAATATAATTTAAATATAAAATAACTAATCTTAATAAAAGCTTAAAAGCTCATAATATAACAGAAAAAAAGAACTTCAAAGTCCTTATTATTCATGAATTTTTTTCATAAGCAAGTTAACATCCGAAATAGTTACATTAGACGAAAGTTCTTCTCCTGATATACTGGCCATCAATTGTAAAATAGTGAGTTTTTCAAATCTAAAAAGTATTGTTTGAGAAAAACTCATTTGGCTTAGACTACCAGCTAAAAGTTCAAAAGTTAAATCTTTTATAGCGTCTCCCTCATCATTTTGAAGATAAAAAACAGCTCCATGATTATTATCAACGCCCTTAATCAAACCAGAAATAGTAATTTGATAAATTCCAGGTTGTACTTCTATATCATTTTCAGGAGTTAATGTAAAGTATGGTGAATCACTAGGTATAAGCCACGAATCATTAATAATCATTTTTTCTGAACTATTTGCTTCATTAAAGGAGATAAATAGCAAAGCTTCACTCGACGAAACTGCAGAAGAACCGGGATCTCCTTTATCACCTTTATCACCTTTGTCACCCTTAGGTCCTGTTGGACCAACCATTGGACAACCAATTCCTATACTTAATAATTTATTTCTTAATTCCAAATTTTGTTTTAATTCTTGATATTTTTGTAAAGACATAATATCCTCTCCTTATTCATAATATATGAAGAAACAAATTTCTTGTCTAAACTAATAAATTATAATTGTTTTCTAATTTTGTACTAAAATTCTTTATGTCAATAATTTAGGAAAATGTCTCAAAAAATTTTAAACATTAACGGGAAAATATTCTCGTTTTTGTTTGTAAT
>CAKOTD010000007.1 GCA_934120015.1 uncultured Bacilli bacterium | reverse complement strand
AAAATTTATAAATTACAAGAAGTTGTGAATACCATTTAATTATTCGTTTGTTGCACTTGACTTTTTAATTAATAAATTTTTTTGATCTGTTTGATCTGTTAACATTCTAGTTTTCACTTTACTTTTTGATTTTGCATTTTCAAGATAACACATATAATTTAAATATTCATAATCACATCTCTTTAAATCCTCATCTGTAGAATTAGAATTATTTAAATAATCAAAATATACTCTTAACTTTATTTCATCAGCATTTCTTATTAAATACTTTAAAGCATCTATCTTTTTCAAACAATGTATTTTTCGTAATCCCTCATCGTGAAGAAATATTTTATTTTCAATTATTTGGACATATTTTGAAGAATTATCAAGTAATCTAATTGCATTAAGTGACTTATATAAATTAATTTCTGAATGAGAAAAATCATTTATTAAACTTAAATTTCTTGTAGCTATTACCGAGTCTTCTATTTCCTCTTTATCTGCACCATTTACATTTTTAGCAAACATATATATATCAATACCATTTCCTGTTGCTTTACCAATAACTAAAACAGCATCTTGTAATCTTCTAATATTTGCTCCAATTATATTTTGCGCAAATAAACATATATATCTAGTATCCATAGTTTCCACTATAGCATTTTCTAATCTATGTATTTCATTTATATCAGATACTCTAGTAGCTATATTATATATACTCTCTGCATTACCTGTTAATATTAAGCAATCAACTATTTCATGAACTCCAATATAATTTAAAGTATAATTATCCATACTTTTAATTAAACTATTTATTTTTAATATATCATTATCCTTTATGGCTAACCTAAACATTTCTATTTCATCATATCCATTATTAACTCTTTTAAAATTAATTATTTTCTTGTTTAATTCTTCTTCTGATATCATTTTCTTTCCTTCTTTCCATGTTCTAACAAAAAATCTACTAATGTAGATTTTTAAATTACCTTTTTTAACCTTTATCTTTAATTCTTTTTCTTCTTTTTTAACTTTATATCTTCAAGAAAACACATATACCCCAAATATTCATTATCACATTTCCTCAAATCTTCATCTGTAGAATTAGAGTTTTTTAAATAATTAAAATATACTTTTAATTTTATTTCACTAGTATTTTCATTTTATGTTTAATTAAATACCTTAGTGTTCCTAACTTTTCACCATTATGAATCATTTCTAACTCTTCACTAGCCATAAATATTCTCTTTTCAATTAAATCTTTATATATTGTTAGTTAACTCCTCTTTTGTTAGCATTTATTTTCTTCACCAACTAGTACTATAATAGCATATCAAAATAACATTTTCAACTATAACTCATTGTATATAGCAATGTTTTTATAAATTGCTTCAACAATTTCATGTTTTCTTTCTTTGAATTTTCCATTATTTCTGGTAGGATGAACCCTATTTGAAAGTAGCACTATGCCTAGATTATTACCTCTATCAATTATAATCATAGTTCCAGTAAATCCTAAATGAATAATTGTATTATCACTACAACATTCCTTTGTAGTAGTTGCTGATGAACCAATAATCCATCCCATTCCCCTATTTAAGTCTTCTATATCCGTTACTAGTTTCTTAAACCATAAATTGATATACCTTTTTTCTAAAAAAACTTTACCATCTACAATTCCATTATTCAAAACCATTTGCACAAATTTAATAATATCTTCGATTGGAGCAAATAAACCTGAACATCCAATTATTTTATTTGAATAGTAGGATTTTTCATCATGAGGCATTCCCTTTATAATACCCCTAGTACTTGATATTTCTGTAGGTGCACATAGTTTGGGATTCGGTTTAAATGTAGTATTTTTCATATTTAAAGGCTTAAATATTTTTATATCTGCAATTTTATCTAATGAATCATTATATATTTTTTCAATTATAAAGCCCAGTAATATATAATTAATATCAGAATATCTAGCTTTTTCAATATTTTCTTTAATAATAGTATTTAAATAATCTTCATAGTCACCATAACTATAAATAGATGATGCCCTTTTTGTTGTAACTAAACCTGATGTATGCGTTATCAAATTATATATAGTTATATTTTTATATAATTCATCATCAAAATATTTATCTATTTTAGTACTTAATGTTATTTTCTTTTCCATTAAAGCAAGAGAAACAAGTGTATTTGTAACAATTACTTTTGTTAGAGACGCTAAATCATAAATAGTATTCAATGAATTTAGTTCTTTATAAGGAAATATTGATTTATAACCAACAAAATCTAAATACTTACTACGATTAGTACATATCCCAAGCGTTGCACCAGGAAAAACTCCATCTTGTTGTAACTCATTTAATTTTTCTTTAATTAAATTAATACTCATAATATCACCATTAACTTTTTTCTTGTTCATATTTATTTAACATTTTATCATCAAAAAACTGTATTTTACCACTAGGAAGTAGTAAAACTCTTTCAATCCCTAAATTTTTTACAAATTCCTTATTATGTGAAACTATAAGCATTGTTCCCTTATATTCTTTAAATATTTCACAAATAATAGCTTGAGTTTCAGGATCTAAATGATTTGTAGGTTCATCTAATATTAATACATTTGCTCCACTTAAAGAAATCTTAGCAAGTATTACCCTTGCTCTTTCTCCAGGTGATAATACAGATATTTTTTTATAAATATCATCACCATGAAATAAAAATCTTCCTAAACAATTTCTAATTTCTTTTTCAGTATAATCTAAATCTTTAAAGTTATCAAGAATACTATCATCATTACTAAGGGATTCATGTTCCTGTGCATAATAAGCTATTTTAGTCTTATAATTTATAATTATTTTACCACTATTTGGTTTATTTATACCCATAATAAGTTTAAGTAAAGTTGATTTTCCTACTCCATTAAATCCTAATATTAAGAATTTTTCTCCTTTATTTAAAGAAAAAGATAAATTATTTATAATATAATTCTTAGCATCATAAGAAAAAAATAAGTTGTTAACAATTATCGGATTACTACTACTTTCATTATCAATTTTAATTTCAAATTTAACACTCTTATACTTACTTTCTAATACAATTGCCTCATCTTTTAATTTATCAAGTTTCTTCTCACGATCCTGTGCCATTTTCTTTCGTTTTCCAGAAGAATTAGAATAATGTAGTACTATTTTTTCTAGTCTATCTATTTCCTTTTGTTGTTGTAATGATTTAGTTTCGAGTGCTAGATCATTTTCTTTTTTCACTCTTAAAAATTTACTATAATTACCATCATATAATGTCATATTATGAGTTACCTTATCAAGATACAATGTTTTAGTTGTTACCATATCTAAAAAATCAGTATCATGGGATATTATTAAAACATTTCCATGATAATTCTTTAGATAATTAATAATATAGTTTTTAGTATCACTATCCAAATGATTTGTAGGCTCATCAAGTAAAATTATTTCCGCTTTTGAATACAAAAGTCTAGCAAACGCTATTTTAGATTTCTGTCCACCCGATAAATTTTTAAGTTTCATATCAAGCACTAAAGAATCAATATGCATACCATCTATTATTTTAAGTAAAATACTTTCGGCTTCATATATATCATAATAATCTAACTCACTTTGTACATAACCTATTTCTTTTAATATTTTATTTTGCATTCTTTCATCATTTGCCATTGATACTTCTTCATATAATTTACTTAATTTTTCCTTTAGTTTATCAATAGGTCTTGCACTAAGTAAATACTCAAAAACACTACTATCATCTTTAAAGTCCTCTATTACTTGAGGTAATAGTGCTACTGTTGTACCCTTTTTTAATATAATACTTCCTTTATCAGGTTCAATATTTTTTAATAATAAATTGAAAAAAGTGGATTTACCAGCTCCATTTACACCAACAATACCAATTTTTTCATTTTCTGATATAACACAATTTACATTATCAAATATAGTTTGTGTTCCAAATGTTAAACTCAAATTCTTTATATACATAGCTATCACCAGTATATTATAACATAGAAAAAAAACTATATAAATAGTTTATTTAATTTTTACTTTTACATTGTTTTTTGCACAAGACATTTCATTAAAAATATTATAAACCGTATCATAATATTTTGAAAAATCCTCCTGATTAAAGTTTTTAAATTGTTCTGGGCATTGCATCTTTTGCATCTTTATATAATTATTTGTTAGTAACATAACTTCTGTATTATAATTTTCTCCACTTATATTTTTCATAAATTTCTCCTATTCTATACAAAAAAATAAAAAGAAGCATTATTTTTTTAATACTTCTATTGCATTACGCATTTTTACATCATACTTAATCATTTCTAAGCCACCAAATTGTTTCAAAAATTCATCTTTTTTCATTTTATATTTAGCAGCCATTTTTTCAGCTTCCTCGTCAGCTTCTGCATCACTAACTTCTATTTTTTCTTTCTTAGCTATTTCTTCAAGCATTAATCTAAATTTAATACGCTTTCCAGCTTCTTCCTTCATTTGATCTCGTAAAGCCTTTTCATCAGAATTAGTAAACTTATAGAATTGTTCTAATGTAATTCCTTGCATCATTAAATTTTCTTCATATTGTTTAAGCATACGATCTATTTCTTCTTCAATCATAACTTCTGGAATTTCTACTTCAGCATTATTAGCAGCAGCTTCTAATAAATCATCAATATATTTATTTTCTGCTTCATGATCTTTACGTGCTTTAATGTTTTCTTTAACTTGTTTTTCAAGTGATTCTTTAGAATCAATACCTTCCATACCTAAATCATCAAAGAAATCTTTATCAAATTCAGGCAATTTAATTTCCTTAATTTCATTTACTTTAACCTTAAATACAACTGGTGCACCTTTTAAATCTTCAGCATGGTAATCTTCTGGAAAAGTAACTTTAATTTCTTTTTCTTCACCTTTAGTCATACCAATAACTTGATCTTCAAAGCCTGGTATAAAAGTATTTGAACCAATTTCTAATGAATAGTTTTCACTCTTTCCACCATCAAATGCTACACCATCTTTAAATCCTTCAAAGTCAATAATAGCAATATTACCTTTTTCAACTTTTCCATCTTTTGTAACATTCTCAGCATAATGACTACGCATATGTTCAATATTTTCTTCAATTTCTTTTTCAGTAACCTTTACATTTTCTTTTTTCACACCAAGATCTGTATACTTACCTAATTTTATTTCTGGTCTTAATGTTAGCGTAAACATTACTTCTAACTTTTCTTCAGATATTCCCTTAATTTCTACTTTTGGTTGAGCAACTAATTCAATACCTTCATTATCCTTTAATACATCCATATATAATTCTTGTAATAAAGTATCTGCAGCTTCTACCATTAAATTTTCTTTTCCATATTTTTTTAAGAAAACATCTTTTGGTGCTTTTCCAGGACGGAAACCATCTATTTTAACCTTTTTACTTAATTTTTCATAAGCCTTATCAATTGCTTTCTGCCATTTTTCTCCTTCAACTACTTTTGTAATTTCCTTAATATTTTTCATTATTTCTTCCTCCACATCTACATTAGTATATAATATAAATTATATTTTTTCAAGGAAAAACATAGTATTAGCTATGTTTTTAAAAAATATCTATTATTTCAACATCATATTTACCATTTGGACTATCAACAGATACAACTGCTCCTTTTGATAATCCCATTATAGCCTTAGCAATAGGAGATTCATTTGATATTCTGTTTTCAAACGGATCTGCCTCTTTACTACCAACTATTGCATAAACCTCAGTTGAACCATCCTCTAAATATTTTAACTCAACAGATGTACCAATTGTAACTTTATCGGTTTTAACATCCTTTATAATAACAACATTTTCAATCATAGCTTCAAGTTCAGCAATTTTACCTTCAACAATAGCCTGTTCATTACGAGCAGCATCATATTCAGCATTCTCACTTAAATCCCCTTGTGCACGAGCATCTTTAAGGGCATTTATTATTTCCGGTCTCTTTTCTAACTTTAAATAATCTAACTCTTTCTTTAATTCAGCTAAGCCTACTTCTGTTAAAAAAACTTCTTTCTTATTTGACATTTTAATCACCTCAGTAAATTTTTTATCAAGTCTATAAAAGAATACCACTAAATATATTTATTGTCAATAACAATTTAACCTTTTACATTTTTATCAACTTTTTAGAACCCTCTATCAAATAATTTGGTAAAGATTCAAACTGACATTCTTTTTTTACCATTTCTATTCTTTCTAATAATTCATTATCAATATACTTATTAATTTTTTCATCAAATGCCAGTCCACAGATAGCATCTTTTGGGATTTTATCAAGAATTTTAATTTCCCCTGGTAGGGTATAAATGTTACTATCAGTTAAATGCTCTATACAAGAAAGACTATCTAACTCAAAGTTAAATACAAAAGGATTTAAGCACACAACCATATTTTTTGAATCCTTAGTTTTACCTATATAATCCTTTATCCAATCTCTATTAAGTAAAATATAACTACCTATTTGTATAAATAACTGCATATCCTCATATGGATCATCATATTTATTACAATTATTACTTACCAAATTATGATACTTTTTCTCAGTCTCATAAGCCTCTAAATCAGTTATAGAAACATAGTCCGTACTATAACCCTTTATCTCTTCATCTACTCTTTGTTCATATAATCCATCTTTAATGTACTTTTCATAATAATTATATGAAACTATTGAATAAGTAAGAATAGATTTTAACTTATTCAAAAAATCTTTCTTTCTCTCTATACTATTTGGAAAAAAATAATAAAAATTATGTATATATATATCTTCAATCTTCATCTTATATCACTACCCTCATCATATCATTTTTATTTACCTTAAATGGTAATTTTATATATACCTTTTGCTTAGGATGTCTAACAACATCTATATCATTCATAAATTCATCATATATTTTATCAATCCTAAATTTAATTACTTCAAGTTTTGGTCCAAAGAATTCAACCTCATCAGCTATCTTAAAATAATTTCTCTGTTCAATTAATGCATAATGGGTTTCATCATCGTATTCAAGGACAATTCCTAAAAAGTCTTGATTTGATACTTCTTCTCTACCATTATAATACTGACAGTCTTTTCCAAAGTTACCATCAAAAAATTGTGGAACTGCATCACGATTTGCAACTCTTCTTAAAACATATTCATCATATTTTTTATATTCATAAATACCATTATAATAATTATCTATTGCTTTTCTATAAATATTAACAACAGTTGCCACATAATAAACAGAGCGCATTCTACCTTCTATTTTAAAAGAATCAACACCTAATTCAATCATCTTACCAAGATATTTAAGCATGGATAAATCCTTTGTACAAAATGTAAATTCTTTTTCTCCATTTAAAGGTTTATTTGAATCTTTTAAATTAAAATCCCATCTACATATTTGACTACATCCACCACGATTTGAATCTCTAGCAGTTAAAAAATTGGACATTACACATCTACCACTTAATGAAGCACACATAGCCCCATGTATAAACACTTCTATTTCCGTATTTGTCTTTTCCTTTATTAACTTAATATCACTACTAGAAGCCTCTCTTCCAAGAACTACTCTTGATACACCATCTTGTTCCCAAAAGTTTACCGCTTCATAATTAAGTGTTGACTGCTGTGTAGATAAATGTATTTCTAAATTAGTATTTTCCCTAGCCATTTTAATGATAGCAGGATCACTTACAATAATAGCGTCCACATTTATTTTCTCTAATTCTTTTAAATAATCTAATAAACCATCTATTTCTTTATTATGAAGTGCTATATTAATAGTCACATAAACCTTTTTATTTAAGTTATGGGCAAAATTAATACCTTCTTTTAAATCATCTATACTAAAATTAATAGCGTTTGCTCTAAGACTAAATAAAAAGCCTCCAACATAAACTGCATCTGCACCATATATAAGAGCTATTTTAAGTCTTTCAAGATCTCCAGCAGGCGCTAATAACTCTACCTTTTTAATTGTCTTTTTTTCCATCTTTTTTCACCTTATAAATCGTTTCTTTGTATAAAAAACCTTTATCTGTATTTTTAAATAATTCATCTATCTTAGAATAATCTTTGTTTTTAAAAAATATTAATACTTTCTTAAAAGTATTTTCATCAATATTAAAACTATTTAAAGTAATATAAGAAATATTTTTCTCACACAATTTATCAAAATCACTCAATCCATTTAAAATATTTGAACCATATACAGTTGTTCCTATAACATCATCAACAATTGGATAATAATTATTTTCCTTTTCCATATAAAATATCTTTTCATCACTATTTAATGAAAATGTATCTAAATAATTTTTCACAATATGTCTCTTAGAATTAAACATGGGTAAATAACCAAATAAAGGAACAATGACACTTATCTTAGATTTTTCACTTATTTCTATTACCTCATTAAGTGTTATTTCAGACGATAGATATGCATATTTGACTCCTTTATCATAGTAATAGTTGCAGGTTAAATAATTAGTTGTTAAATGCTCCTGAGCCCAAACTAATGGTATCTTAATATCTAATTTTTTTACTAAATGCAACACAGAAACATCATAATAAAATATTCCTGCTACTTTTAATTTAGATATTTTATTTAATACTTCTTCTAAATAATTTAAATCCTCATTAAAAATATTTTTATTTAAGGAAATAAAAATATCTTTTTTAATATTATTATCAATTATCTGACTGATATCTTCCACATCTACATTAAAAGGACAATTAACACTCAAATTATTTATACCTATAATATAACCATCTACATCATCATTTATAGAACTAATCAATGACTCCGAAGAAGGAAAAACAAGCACTTTTGTCATGTAATCACCAAAACTTTCAAAATTGATAAATATATTCTACCACAAAGATAAACATAAAAAAAGTTATTTTTAAGAAAAAAATCAATATAACAAAATAACTATAGCAAAAATCAAAATAAATTTTGAATATCTAGGTTCACACCTAAACTTTTCTGCTTCATTGCTTTTGCTTCCTATCTGCTCCACAGACTTATTGCTATCGTACTATTTACTATTTTGAAGAACTTTCCTAGTATATAAAAAGACTATTAACAAAATTCATTTGTCAACAGTCTAGGAACTGTTAAAAATAGTTCTAACTTCCTTGTCTTCCTAAATAATCTATTACTATAGTAACAAGTGGATTACTAAAATAAGAAGCAGAAGCTATGTCATTCAAATCTGGACTATTTAAATATATAGTTTGTTTACTTAAATTTACTAATTCATATAAAGCATTGGTATCAGCAACTGCTATTACACCACTAGCACTTAATTGAACTGCTTCTCCATTGTATACCCATTCTCCAATTCCTACATATACATTATCAGTATCTATCATTCTAAATCCTACTGATACTATGTCATTCTTTGGATCAAAATCAATCCCATTTACTTTAGGATAAGCAGATATACTAAAATAAACTTTATAATAACCTGGCATACTAAATTTAATAGTTTCTTCTGTCGTATCCAATGTTACTAAATTACTAACATCAAGTTCCATTCTATCAATTGGTAATCTTGCTAAAGACGGAACTGGTATTCCATCCGCTGATGTGCCATCATTATAAGTAACCATATAGGCAGACCTTAATAAAAATGGGCCAGTTGGTCCTGTTGGGCCGGTTGGTCCTGTTCCTCGATAAAATAAATCATCTAATAAAATTAATTGTAATTTTAAGCATATTCCCTTATTAATACAAATTAAAAACAAGCCATTTTGACTTGTTTTATTTTTTTTATGTTAAGCTCTTTGACTTTTCATCATTTATTTGAAAACAAGTCAAATATTTTCTTCTTTTTTTCTTTCATTATTTTCCCTTGACTAAAATTTTACTTTTATTATGATTATTTGAATAATACTTATCAATTACACTTGCAATGTATTCCATTTCATTATCTGAATAACGTTGATCTATTGGCAATAAAACCATATTATCTGCTTTTTTTATTTCATCCGAATTAGCACCATCCCAATTTATATTAGCCCATAATCTTAATGAATAGATATTATTAGATTTCAAATAAGCTCTTAAAGATTCACCGTCAGACACAAATAGTGGATACATATATGTTAGTTGTTTTGAAGATAAATCTAATTGATTATATTTTTTTAGTAATTCATAAAGCATATCATAGTTTCTTAACCTGTTTTTTAATACTGTTTCATAATCTATTGCATGTAAATAGTTTTCAGTGAAATTAGACATATAACATAAATCTTCATTTCTAAAATGTTTATCAGCTTCTAAAAATGTTGGATAATGGAAGTATTGTCCTGTTTCATCTCTTGATAACATCTCAATCACTTTATCTAAACTTTTACCTTTTGAGTATTTAGAATTAGGAACTAAATCATCACTAACTATACAAGCTCCGTCAGGAACTCCAAAATATTTTCTATAATTGTATATAACATCTACACCATAGTTGTCTTTATTAAAAAAGTCGTGAGTATTATCAACTATTACATATTTATATTTATCAATAATTTTTTGAATATTATTTTTAAATAATCCATAATAATTTACAAAGTAAATATAGGTTGTATTATTTAGTTTATTTTCATCTATATCTAATGGCATAAAATTATTATCAATATGGTAAAATTCTATTTTTACATTTTCAGATATAGCTACCTCACTTAATGATTCACATAAGAAATATGGAAGAAATAATGTTGTTATATTTCTTTCATTAATAATATATTTTAAACAATTTCTACCAGAACTTAGTAGTAAATTTGTATTGTGATAAATATTACCAATTATTTTTTCAAATTTAAAATGACAACCTATTTCTTCCATTTTATTAATCTTCCTTGTTTTTCAAGTAATCAGCTAATTCTGCATAAGCATCGGTATTCCAAACGTGGCATCTTTCTTCATCTGGATAATTTCCCATTGTTTTATCATAACCGTCTGGTATGAAAATGAAATCCCAACTCCAACCATACGTACCAGATTTTTCTTTTGCTATTTTTCCTTTGGTAATAGACTTAAATACAATAGGATCTTTTCCGTATTCACAATATGCAAATGCTTCCATAAAACAAGCATTTCTATTGTCAACTCCTTCAAGAAGTTTTAATAGTCCGTCTTCACCAAGTCTCTCATCTACATAATGTGTGTATGGTCCCGGAAAACCACCTAATGCTTCTACATATAATCCTGTGTCATTTTTTAATACCGCACATTTTAATTTGTCACTTGCTTCTTTAGCAGAGTGCATTGCAACTTCTTCCACAGTATCAGCTTGAATTTCTGTTGTTTCCATTTTTACATTATCAACTTCAATTCCTAGTGGCTCCAATATGTTTTTAGCACTCATTATTTTTGACCAATTTCCAGTCACATAAGTTATTTTTCTCATATTTATATATCATCTCCTTCTTTAATTATAGCATATAATTGGTAATTTTTGTTTTTATCATTTTAAATTTTAATTTTTTTCCATTACAAACAACCAAAAGGCTTTAGGTTTTAACCATTTTTTTACTTCAAATATTCTCCTGTATAATTTGTAGTAGTGAAAACTTGTTTGTTCTACTAACTTTCCACCAGCTTTATCAATAAGTGATTTCCATTCTTTTAATGTTAGTCCGCGTTCATTACCAAGCATTTTCTCATTCATATTAAAATATGTACTTGGTATTCCAAAAATAACATATTTAGAAATATTCATTTGTTGCTTTAAAATTTCAATTATTTCTTCATCAGTAAAGTGTTCTAAAACACCATTACTGTATGATACATCAAAAGTATTTGCTTTATATTTTAAGTTAAGTATGTCTCCTTGTTCGTATTTACAAGGGGATATAATATTTGATTGTTTTGCTATTTCACAAGCATAATTCAAAACTGCTTGACTTAAATCAAGTGCAATTACATCTAGTCCTAGCTTTTGCAAATAACCCGCCATTAATCCAGTACCACAACCCATTTCAATTACTTTTTTGTTTTTTGCATATTGAATCACTTTATTAATAAATTTTTTCTTATATTTAAGTTTATATTCAATATAATCATCAGGTTTATCAAATTCTTCTATATCTATCTTGTATAATTCATACCATTTATCATCTTCTGTTTTCTTTTTATCTTCTATTATTTCATTAATTTTTTTTGTAATTTTGTTGATTATTTGTTCTTCTGTGTCATTATTTTCAATAACTAAAAGATTGTATTCACTATTATTATATCTAATAAAGTCTTTTAATTTATCATTAAACTTTTTAAATGTTTCTTTTTCTTGCTTTGTAAATTTCCTATTATCTCTTTCTTGTGAACGTTTTAGAGATGTTTTTAAATTTATATCAAAGTATATCAATAAGTCAACTTTTCTTTCACCAGACTTCATACAAGAAAGTACATTATTCATAAATTCTTGTGAATTATTTATATTGTTTTCTAATAATACAGATTGATACGAATATACAGAACAATAATTTCTATCAAATAAGTTTATATCATTATTTTCACTATATAATTTCTCTCTTAAAAACAAATAATCTGCTGCTTGTACCAACGTCTCATATCTTAAGGTGGTAAAATTTTCTTTTAATGATACTAATGCGTTATCATCAAACATTGCTTTAATAACTTTATATAGTGGGGAACTTTTATCTATGTCATTTGTTATTCCGACTTTATATTTTTTTTCGTATATCTTTTTTATTTTTTTTATGATTGTTGTTTTTCCTGCACCAGTTGATCCTTCAAATACTACATTAATCATTTTTATTACCTCCAAAAGTAAAAGTTATATCTGGAACAATATCAATAAATCCATTATAACAATATCCTTTTTTAAAATTATACAATCCATAATCCTTATTCTCTATATCATTTTCTTCACAGAATACTCCGCCAAAATCATATTTCGGTATTTTGTTATTAATACAATACTTAATAGCTTCCCATTGCATATTATACATTCCTAATAAATTTCTATTTTCAGTTGAACTAACTCCGTATAAGTATATTAACTTATTATTATAAATAATATCGATACTCATTGCTAGGGGCATATTGTTATACCAAACTTCTAAAAAAATTAAACTATCATTATAAGTTGATATAAGTTTTTTAAAATATTCAATAGTATGTGGTTTAAATTTATGTCTTTCTGATGTTTGAATATATAATTTGTAGAAATTATCTAAATCTACTTCTTTTGAAATTTTACTTGTTAATTCTTTACGATATGATCTTCTTGTATTTTGTCTAAATTTACCTGGTAGTTTTTTTATAAGTTCTTCTTCATTAAATATTATATCCATAATTGCTAATTTACAAGAATCAAGCAAATTACTATAATCATTATTTTGTGTAATTCTATAATTGTATTTGCTTGAAATCTTTTTTAAATCTATTTCATTTATATACGGGTTAATTACAAGTATTGTGTATTTTTTTATTGACATCCATTCTCTTATATTTTTTAAGAATAAATTTATTAAGTCAAAATTAGAATTTTTTAATACAGGGCCTCTCGGTGCATATAAATATTTAGTATTATTTTTCTCTTTTTCTAGTAAATTACAACTCCATATTATTTCTTCATTTTCAACATAGTATATAAAATATTTTGTTTTTTCATTTCTAATAATATTCCACTCAATGCTTTGCATATAATCAGAATCAGAGTTATCTGCTAAAAATTTTTTAATTTTACTAACTTCTATTTTGTCATCTAAGTTCAATTTGCAAATCATTTTTAGCGCCTTCCCTTATAAAAGTTAGTTATAAAATCTTTGTTTTTAGCTAGTACTAATCTTTTTTGTTTTGATTCTTCCTTTTGATTTACAATATCCATAAAGTCATTTGTTGTTGTTTTCATATCATTAGTCAATGATAACAATAAATAATCATATTTTAAGGCATAATTCATAGTTTCTTGAATACCTAGTAAATATCTTTCCTCACCACGATCTCCTAATCTACATAGCAATTCTTCTTTTGTCGGTGGCATAAGATAAATCATAGTTGTATCTTCATACATTTTCTTAATTTCTTTTGCTGATGAATAGCCAACATTAAACATTAAATGATATTCTTTCAATTTTTCAAATTCACTTTTAGGTACTCCATAATAATTATTATTATAAATACAATATTCTATTAAACCGTCTGTTGAAATTAAATTTTCAAATTCTGCTTTACTAACAAAATACATTCTCCCAACTTCAATTTCTCTTTTAGCTCTAGTTGTTATTCCAGTAGCTTCCAAAAAAGTTGGATATTCCCTTTCGATATATTCTATAAGTTCCGATTTCCCACTACCTGATGGACCAGAAATTACAATAGGATTATTTTTCGTATCAATCATTATAAACACCTCCCAAATGTTAAATTATTATTTTATTTCTCTTAAATCTGTTTCCCAGAAAAAGTAAACCCAATCATCTTCTGTTATTTCATAAGCATATTTAATATCTACATCATTATTTGGTATTTCAATTTTTTTGAAACCTTTATCAATTATCAAAGAATATACACCAAGAACTTCTTTTCCTCTTTGTTTTAATATATCAATAACACCATTCGTAGTTGTTCCTTTATAAATTATGTCTTCAAATAATATACATTTTTTTTTAAAGTTATCTATATTATCACTCATATATCTAAATTTACCATAATCGTGGCAATTATCTGAATTACTCATTTGTGTTTGAATCATTGATACTTTTCTTATTCCTAATAGATGTGATAACGTAACTAGCATAGGTAAACCACCTCTAGCCATACCAATTAATTCAATATTATCTTCATCTAAATTGTAATTTTTTTTAATTTCTTCAGCCATAATTTTACAAGCATCAATATAATGCTCGTAGTCGAATTTTACAATTTTGTCATTTGACTTTAATATTTTTTGTTCTTCATTTAATAAACATTTTTTCATAATTAATCACTCCAATTCCTTATTATTTTTAATTTTTGTTGTTATTAGCATAAATGGTGTATCTAATATTGCTATGATCCATTTAAAAATTATCATAGTAATCATTAAAGATATAATTTCATTAAGTTTCATTGTTCCTACAAAAGCAATTAAAACAAATATAGTAGTATCTAATACTTGGCTAATTATTGTACTAACGTTATTACTTATCCAAACTTTATTATATTTCTTTTTTAACTTTTCATATAAGTAGGCATCACAACGTTGACTAAAACAATATGCAATTAAACTTCCCAATGTTATACGTGGAATAAAATTAAATATTGTTTCAAAGGCATCTTGTGAAAAATCAGAATTACATGGTATGTATTGCAAAAATAGATACATTAAAATAGTGAATAATACCATAAAAACAAAACTTAAATTTGTTGCCACTGTTGCTGAACTTCTACCGTATTTTTCACTTATAATATCAGTCGTAAGAAACAAGGCTCCGTATGATATATTTCCTAATGAAATTGTTAACCCAAATATTTCTGATAGTTTAATTGTTTGAATATTACAGATAACAACTAACAAACACATCCAACTATATAATCCGAATTTCCCAAATCTTTTATATATTACCAAAGTTGCAGAAAATGAAATTATAAGATATAATAGAGAAACAAATAAATTATTCATCTTACTACCTTGTCCCCAACAAATTAACATAGGGGGGGGAACTTTCCTTTCAAGAAAGATTATAACAGTTATAGGTGCAATATATCGTACCATTAAAAAAAATGTGATTTTTTTACAAAATCACATTTTTAAATCATCAATTCCACTTAAATTTAGTGTCTTAATATCATTTTCATCTATTGAATAGCCAGTAATATAAATAAAGTCTTTATAGTATGTGAATGAAAAGGGTTGAAATCGTCTTTCTTTGTTGTGAAATTTAAAAGTTAGTATATTTTGTTCTTGGATTGCTCTTGAAATAATATTATATTTTTTCTGCAAATCTTCTTTATCAATTTTAATATTTCTTTTTTCATCTGCTGAATAAATAACTATCAATCTTATTTTTTCTAGTGTAATGTTTAATTTTTGTTGTTCTTTAAAATCTAATTTATATATAACACTTTCTATTGCATCAACATCTAAATAATCAAAAGATATATTATAATTATGTTTTCTATGATACACATAACCACCATATCTACCAAGAATAGTATCAACATATATTCCGCATTTTTCTAATTCTTCTTTATATGATTTTATCATTCTTGGCGAAACTTCCAATTTTTCTGCTAACTCTTTCACTGAATACTTTTTACCGCTCTCTAACAATCTTAACATTGTTAAAGTATTGCTAACTTTACTCATATTACACCTCAATGAAAAATTATTTTTTTAATTTTTTTACTGGGGCACCATTTTCTTTTGTTAAATCCATTTTTTGTTTTAGTAAAACTGAAAAATTTCTGTTATTTACTGAATAAGAACAAGTATCTCCAATTTTCTTTTTATAAACAGCATTTCCTAATGGACTATTTATTGAAATTTCTTGAATTTCAGCATTGAAATCTCCACTTGCACCAACTAGCTTAAATGTCATTTCTTCCATATCATCTGGAGAGAAAATCATATCTGCTAAAATAACATCCCCAATATCAACTATTTCCTGATTATTATGTTTTTGAATTATTACAACCCTGTTTAGAGATTCATACATATTACGTAATTCTCCGTTTAATCTCATATTAGTTCTTTCTAGTTCCTCAAACTCTGGAGAATCCCAGCCATCACCAGAACTTGCATCAAATGCGTCTTTTCTCCCCATATTGTTTGCTTGAATTGCTTCTTTCAATTCCTCAATTTTTCTTAAAAATTCATTATAACCGTTTTGGTCCAAATAAATTGGTTCCATTTTCTCCATACTACACCTCCCAAAATTTGCCATATATACTAACATACATTATTGAAAAAATCAAGTATTTTGTTCAATTTTGCTTATATTTCATTTACTTCATGTAGTTTACTTTCTACTTATAAACTTTATGTATTTAATCATTAAGTTTTTCCAAAATGGTTATAAATATTTCTGAACTCCCAACAAAATAAGATGTTGATGTTCCAATTTTTGCTTTAAACAGTGCTTTTCCTAATGGACTATTTAAAGATATTTCATTTATTTCATCAGTAGTATCGGGAATGTAATTTCCTGTTAATACTATTATTTCATTTTCAATATCATCATCAGAATATTTTATATTTATACTGATTTTATCCCCAATATTAACCAAATTTTCTTTTTTATCATTATCATCAATGATTTTTAAATATTGTTGTTTTGACAATAAATCGTCAATTCTTTTTGCTATTGCTCTACTTTCTCTCATTGATTCTTCAAAAGCAAAATTATCGTGCCAACCATCACCAACAGCATCTTTATATGCTTCACTACCTAGTGCGGAATTAGAACGACTTAATTCTTCTAATTTTCTTAATTCTTCAAAAAATTGTCTATATCCATTTTTGTCTACTAATATTTCTTCCATTGCAAATAACCTCAATAGTATTATATCACGTATAATGTAGATAGTAAATTGATAAAGTTGCAAATCATCTTTTTAATAGTATAATAAAACTACTCATTTTGAGTAAAATTATGTGATTGAGTTTAGGCAGATTATATCAAGGGTCTAAAGTATCAAATTTCATGACGGCCTAGCTCTTTTTCTTTTTATTATCCTAGTTTTAGAATGTGAGGATTATTTATTAATCTTATATAACAAGCGTGATATGGAATAGATGGTACAAAGAGTTCAATCATAGATAAGAAAGAAAGACGCTTATGCATAACTGCTTAGCTATTGATGTAGTTAAATACAAAAGTATGATTACTTCAGTTAGTTCTTGTGGTGAAGTTTTAATTGAACCTTACGAAATTAATCGTTCTATTAATGATTTTACTAATTTACTTAATAGTATTAATAAACTTAAATTAGAAAACATTTCTGTAATAATGGAGTCTACTGGTGTTTATCATAGACCAATTGAAAGATTCTTTTTAGAACATAATTTTAAAGTATTTGTTATTAATCCTATTTATGGAAAAATGCACAAAAGAATTTTAAGAAAAAATAAAACAGATAAAGAAGATTGTTTTAATTTAGTTAATTTATTTTTTACTAATACATTCAAAGAATATATTAAACCAGAACAATTATATTTAGTCTAGACAATACTTTGCTTTAGATGAACTATGTATAAATATTAAAAATAGATATAGAAATCTAATTTACTTATGTTTTCCTGAATATGAATTAGTATTTAAGAACAATACAATTTATTCAAATATTGCTTTACAACTCATAAAGAAATACACACATGCAGATATTATTTCTAATACAAGAATAGATTGTTTACAAAATTTCTTTAAGAAACATAATTTTAAGTATTGGAAAGCAAAACCAACAAAAATCAAAGAATATGCTTCTAATTCTTACCCATCCGTTGATGCCAACGATGAACTAGTTTCTAATTTATCTCAAATAGCTAGACTTATTAATGAATATCAAAAAGCAATTGATGTTATTAAATACAAAATAACTTTTTTAGCTAAAAATTCTAAATATTTTGAAACCATTAATTCTATTTATGATATTAGTGAATTTACTACATCCATTATTATTGCTGAACTTGGTGATATTAATAGATTTAATAACATTAAAGAATTAACTGCTTATTGTGGATTAGAGCCTTCTATAAAACAATCTGGTAAATCAATTAATATCCATGGTCCAATTTCTAAATCAGGTAACAAATACATGAGAAAAATACTTTATATTGTAGTATCAAACATTATTAGACTTACTGCTATTTCTAAACAAGAAAATGATATAGAAATTTATTACAGAAAAAAACGTAATGAAGGTAAACATCATTACGCGCCAATAGTTGCTTGCACAACTAAACTTCTACGAACAATTTTAACATTATGCAAGCAATTAGATAACCAGTAGTTATCACCACATAACTACATTTATATTATATACTAAACAAACACATTATTTCTAAATTTTTAAAAATTTAAAAATTTCGTGTCTTTTCAGTATGTCTATAATATCATAAAAATTTATTATTGACAAAACTTAGAATGTCATACAATTTTTAAAATTTGAAAAATGTTGTCAAAATTCATATATTTTAAACAAAAATAATATTTTTTTAATACTCCAGTTATGTAAAAGTTATCAAATTTAATTTTATCTCATAAGTTAAATTAGAAACTATTAATTATAATTTTTTATTTATATTAAGGGGTGGCAATTTGGAAGAAAAAAAGAATAAAAAAGGAAAAAAAATTAATTATATAAAATTTAGGTTTAGTGAAGAATTTATCACTAATATAGAAAACCCCACTAAAGAAGATTTAAAAAATATATTTAATAAAAAATATTTTAATTATATAAAAAGATTGGAAAATTGCTCTTTAGGGGGCCGTATAAATGAATAAAGTTCGTTATAATTTAGTTAACTTGAAATTACAATTAAAAATAATCAAAAAGGAAGTGTTATTTTTATGAGTATATTACAAACTATTAAAGCTATTATGAGGGTGGTGTTATACTTAAGATTATCAGATGAAGATAAAGACAAACTATCAAAAGAAGAATTATCACAAAGTATCAAGAATCAAGAAATAATGTTAAAAGATTATGCCAAAGAACAAGGCTGGGAAGTTGTTGGTGTTTACAATGATGATGATTGGTCTGGATCTGACGCTACAAGGCCTGATTTTAACAGAATGATTGAAGAATGTAAAAATGGTAATGTTGATATTGTTTTATGTAAAACACAAGCTAGATTTGCTCGTGATATGGAACTTGTAGAAAAGTACGTTCATAACTTATTTCACGAATGGAATGTAAGATTTATAACAGTAGTTGATAGAATTGATAATGCTAGAAAAGAAACCAAAAAAACAAGTCAAATTTTAGGATTAACTGACGAGTGGTATTTAGAAGATACATCTTTAAATATTCGTGAAACATTAAAGTCAAAAAGAAAAGACGGTCAACTTACTTCAAGTTTCGCAACTTATGGTTATATGAAAGATCCAGAAAATAAAAGTCATTTAATAATTGATCCTATATCTTCTCTAGTTATTAAAAGAATTTATGCTGAATATTTGTCTGGAAATGGGCTTGATAAAATTGCAAGAAGATTAAATGAAGATAAAATATTAAGTCCTTATGAATACAAATTACTTAATGGTAGTAAATTGAAACTACCAGTAATTAAAGATTATCTAAATTATGGTTATATTGAGAAAACTGGTACTTATATGTTAGATATAAGTTTTACTAATAAAGAAGAATATATCTTAAAGGATTTAGTAAGTTTTAATTATATAACTACTGATATGAAAAACTTTAATAATAAATGTGATATTGTATTAAAGAAATACACTAATAATAGGACAAAAATATATTATAGTGAAAATGATAATATTGATATTAATAACTTTAATACAGATGATTGTATTTTATTAAATGAAAATGATTGTTTACCAAAGACAGCTAAAGTGATTATTTCATATACCAAAGAACTTGATCGTACTCACACTATTAATTATCAGTTTGAAATTACTCTAAAAGAAAATAGAGAACACGCCCATTATTATATAAATATCTATGGTAAGGGGGCAGATGAAATAAAGAAATCAGACTTCATTCATAATATAAGAAAAAAATTTAAGTGGTCTAGTTCCACTATTAGAACATTACTTACTGATGAAGTTTATATAGGTAATATGGTACAATTCAAATCAACAACAGTTAGCTACAAAAATCACACGATAGTATGGAATGATGATGAAACAAGAATTAGAAAGGATAATACACACGAGCCAATAATTGCTAAAGATATATGGTACACAGTACAAGAAAGATTAGAAAATACTGCTAGAAGTTGCAAAGGTGGTACAGTACATCCACTATGTAATAAAGTATATTGTTCTAATTGCAATCAAAGATTTACTAAAACAAGTTCTCGTAGGTCCGACGGTACTGGATATTTATGTTGTAAAGATAAAAAGACAAACTGGTCTAATTGTGATAATAAAACTTCTATTAGAGAAGACGGGCTACATCAATTCATATTAGAAAAAATGAATGAAATGTTAAAGAAATTTTATGAAGAAGATGATCTTAAAGAAATGCAAAACGAAGTAATAGAACAAGATTTATACAAAGATAAATTAAATTCATTAGAAAAAGAATTACAAAGTATTAATAAGGAATTACAAGGTAAAAGTACATATTTTCAAAAGCTATATGAGGATCGCACAAATGGGATACTAAGAGAAAAAGAGTTTTTAATATTAATGAATAAGTATAAAGATGATAACGAAAAGTTAGAAGAACTACAAAAAATAGTGAAGAAAGAAATATCATCTACACTAGCAAAAAAAGAAACAGTAAAAACTAAAAAGAATATCTTTAAAAAGTACAGACATATAGAAGAATTATCTATTGAAATTGCCTATAATTTTATAGATAAAATTCTCATAGGAAATTATGATGAAACAACAAATTCAAGGGATATTAAGATAATATGGAACTTTACCATTTAAAAATATATATAGATGATTTATTACATCGGGCAGTTGGACCTATTGGACCGATGTCACCCTTAGGTCCAGAAGGAATATCAAAATTAAGGATAGCATCCCTGTTTGTACCAACATTCGTAACATGAGCTTCTGTTCCGGGATTCGATGTAGTTGTCGATCCTACACTAACGGTTGTAGGACCTGCAGGACCTGTCGGACCTATCGGTCCCGTTGGACCCATTGGTCCCGTCGGTCCAAAACAACAAACTGGTTTACATTTTTGGTCTTTTTCTATTTTTTGCATTATCTTTTTATAATTCATTGTTTTATCCTCCTAATATAAAATATGATTATATTTAAAATATGAGAATTGTTTTCATCTAAAAAAAAGATAATGCTTTCACATTATCTAATTCAACCATTTTTCAAATTCATTAATATTTAAATATCCTATTTTTTGTTCTAGTATATTACCATCCTTCAGTTTTAATAAAGTTGGTACACTCATTATCCCATATTGTTTTGATATATTTGGACATTCATCAACATCTACTTTAACAAAACTAATATTTTCATATTTATTTGCTAATTGCTCTATTACTGGTCCAAGCATTTTACAAGGTCCACACCAAGTAGCAAAGAAATCAACAATTACTATTCCGCTACTTATTACATCATTGAAATTTTTTTCAGTTGCATGTATTATTGCCATAATTATTCCTCCCTATACTTATCTATAATTTTATTATCAACACTAATTTTCTTCTGCTTAATTAATTTATCAGCAGACTTTACTGTAACTACTTTATATTTAAGTAATAAATCCATTGCCTCATTATTAAATTGTTCATTTGTACTATCTTTATATTTTTCTTTTAAGACTTCAAATTCTTCAAATACATTCATACTTTTCTTAACAAATGAAGATAAAATAGGCGTATTATTCAGAATATTATCTTTAAATTTTGAATCCTTAATTATATCACTTGATAAAGTTGGTAAAGAAAGTATATATAATATTATAAATGTTAAAACAAAATATTCAAGCATACCTACTAAAGCCCCTAATATTTTAGATGGAATACTAAGTACTATAGTCATTTTAAGAACTAATTCAAACAATTTAGTTACTACTTTAAGAATATTTACAACAAGTAAGAAAACAGCAAGCATAATTAAAAAAGCTATAATCTCATAAACAACTATATTTAAAACCGGTACTCCCTTGAGCAAACCTCCAAATTTAAAAAAAGGTAAATGTGAATACATAAATTCTGAAACTGGATTTTTAAATAAAAAAGCAAGTACAACCGACACAATAAACCCAATAGCAGAAACTAACTCACTAAATACACCCCTTTTAAACCCTAGTATAGCTCCAAGTATAATTAACGCTACTATTGATATATCTATAATATTCATTTTTAACATTCCCTTCTATTAAAATTATATTACAATTTTTACTAAAAAGAAAGATTTTTCAAATTTTTGTGATAAAATAATACTATGGAGGAAAATTTATGACTATATCATTTAAGGTAAGTGAAAATACAAAACAAAAGGCTATTGAATATTTTAAAGATAAATGCAGAAGTAAAACACCTGCATACGCTATTTTTCAAGCAGATGAAGAAGACACAGTAGTTACATTATATGAATCAGGTTCAATGGTTTTTCAAGGAACAAGTGCAGATATTGACGCAAACATTTGGAAAGAAACAGAAAAGCACTTAAATCCTGGCAAAAAAATTATTGAAAAAGAAAAAAAGGAAAAAAAAGAAAAAATAATATCCGAAAATGACAAGAAGCTTTATTTTGCTAACACGATAGGTTCTGATGAAGTTGGAACTGGAGACTTCTTTGGTCCTATAGTTGTTACAAGCAGTTATGTTTCAAAAGACAATATCCCATTTTTAGAAGAATTAGGAGTTAGAGATTCAAAAAAATTAACGGATGAAAAAATATTACAAATAGTCCCAAAAATAATTCAAAAAATACCATATAAAAGCTTAATATTATCCAATAAAGATTATAATGATTATTATTCAGAAAATTTGAATATGAATAAAATCAAAGCTATTTTACATAACAAAGTTTTAATAGAGCTAGTTAATAAAAATTATAAAGATTTAGATTATATTGTAGTAGATGAGTTTGCTAAAGAACCAATCTATTATAATTATCTTAAAAGCAGTGAAAAAGTATGTAGAAACATTACATTTACTACAAAGGCAGAAGATAAATGTCTCAGTGTTGCATGCTCTTCACTTATTAGTAGATATATATTCATTAAAGAATTTGATAAACTTGGTGAAAGTATTGGAATTTTTCTACCTAAGGGAGCAGGACCAGCTGTTGATGAAGTTGCTAAAACTATAAAAGAAAAATATGGTATTGAAAAACTTTATACACTTGCTAAAATGAATTTTAAAAATGCACAAAAAATAAGAATGAACTAACATTCTTATTTTTTACTTCTCTCTAATAAATGTAGCAACAAATTTGGAAAATTTATATAAAATAACATTACTCTTATTTATTGCAAAATTTTTTCCCATAGCTTTTCCACCAATTGTTAAAGATGCAATTAAAGCAGTTACCACTAAAGACACTAAAAAAGCATTTAATGATAACTTTATGGCAATAGTAGCTGCTATAATTGCTCCTGCAGAACCAGAAATAATTCCACAAACATCACCTATTACATCATTGCAAAATGATGATAGTTTATCTGCATTCTTTTTAAATTTGACTGCAAGTTTTGCACCCTTTACTTTTCTTGAATTCATAGAATGAAATATTTTTTCATCAGCACTAGTAACTGCTACTCCAATTATATCAAATAATACACCTAACCCAATAAATATAATGACAAGAAAAATACCAATAATAATATTTACATTGGGAATAACAAATTCAGAAATAGCAGAAAAAACAAATGATAAAGTAAAAGCAATTAAAGTTATTTTAATAATCCAGTTCCAATTAATATATTTTTTTGATTTTTTCTCTTTTTTCTTACTTAAATTTATAAGATTAATAATTTCTTTATTTTTTTTCATAAAACCTCTAAAAAAAAATGGCTATCACCATAGTTAACTCTGTGTCTTAGGTCAAGATAGGATTTCCCTAGTTCTTACTTCACGTTACCATGAAAGCGGTTCCCCTTTAAAAGAACTAATACATTGTCACCTAATGTATGACTTGATTACCACTTAGTACACACTGCAATCCTATGTAATAAACACTCTAGGAGATTTCCTCAAGCAACTTTCTTACTATTAATTCTTTTTTGCAACAATCGTTTCAAGATACAATATTTAATCAATTCGGCCAAATTAATTAAACAGATTATCTATTCCCGATTATCACTCAAGACAAGCTACACTACTCATAGCTTTCGCCACATAGTAGGTTTAATCCTATTTCGTATCAGGTCCATCAACATATCGTGTATAGGCCTAATACAATAATAGGTCTCCCGAATGGTGGGTCAGATTCGTATGCCATTACGGCTGCCCAGACATTCATTTCAACCAGCACTCACCCCAAACTGGGCGTATGAAGCAAGCACAAGAAGATTCACAGATGTGCTCTTTAACGGATTTTTAGCCCCGTCTTCATAGTAGAAATGTCGACTAGAATAATGTGCCATTTCTCTCAAATTATAGCATATCTAAAAACAATTGTCAAAATATGCCTATATAATAATACTTATCAATAACAAAAATATTACTCTTTTAAACCTAAAACTCTATATTTTCAGTAATTACAATACCAATTTTCATATGTTTCATTTTAGATAGGTATACTAACATCTTTTTTACTTTTGATAAAAAAATGCCATACGGCATCTACTCATTATGCTTACAAGCAAAATTGTATGAATCTTTACACATATCTTCAATAGTTTTTTCTGCCTTAAAACCAAGTTCATTAAATGCTTTAGAAACATCTGCATAACATGAATCAATATCACCTGGTCTTCTATCTGTAATAACATAATTTACAGGTATATTATTAACTTTTGAAAAAGCATTAACTAACTCTAAAACACTTGTACCTTTTCCAGTACCTAAATTATAAGTATAAATACCTGAAGAATTTGCAATTTTTTCAGTAGCCTTAATGTGACCAATACTTAAATCAACAACGTGAATATAATCCCTAACACCTGTTCCATCAATTGTATCATAATCATTACCAAAAATACTTAGTTTTTCATACTTTCCAGTTGCTACCTTAACAATATATGGCATTAAATTATTTGGTATATCATTTGGATTTTCACCTATAATACCAGACTTATGTGCTCCAATTGGATTAAAATATCTAAGTATTACTATTCCCCATGAATTATCTGATTTATATAAATCTCTTAATATCCCTTCGATTATAAGTTTTGTAGTTCCATATGGGTTAGTTGTTGACAAAGGAAAATCTTCTTTTATTGGTAAACTCTTTGGTCTACCATATACTGTAGCACTTGATGAAAATACTATTTTTTTACAATTATATTTATTCATTACTTCAAGTAAACTAAGGGTAGAATCAATATTATTACGATAATACATAAGAGGTTTTGCAACTGATTCACCAACTGCCTTATATCCTGCAAAATGTATAACAATATCAATTTGATTTTCTTTAAATACTCTTTCTAATTCTTCTTTATTAGTTAAATCAATATTATAATTCTCAAAATTTTTACCAGTTATTTTCTTAATATTATCTATAACCTCAGGTTTAGAATTAGAATAATTATCCACAATTATAATATCATAACCAGCATTTAAAAGTTCAACCGAAGTATGACTTCCGATAAAACCGGCACCACCTGTAACTAAAATTTTCACAAAATACCTTCTTTCTAAAATTCTTCTATAATATCACTTATTAATTTGACAAACTTTTCGTTATTTGATTTATATTCTTTAAATTTTTTATTTCTAGCCTTTAATATTACCTTATCTATTTCATCAAAATTATCTAGTTTAAGTATATAATTTAGTTTTGAAAATTCATCTACTATCTCTATCTGATGATCACTTTCATGCTCATCATATTTCTTAAGTCTAGCAGCAGCAATTACTTTTTTATGTAGTTTTAAGCCACCTAATATTGAACCAACACCACCATGAGTTATTAATAAATCACATGAGTTTATATATTCTTCAAATTTTTTGATTGATAACAGCTTATATATCTTCATATATTTTGACTTATATTTAGTGGTACCTGCTTGGACAATTACTTCATCTGTAATTTTACCAGTTTTAATTTTATTTTCTATTGCCTCTAATAATCTTGTAAAACTCTTATCTTGTGTTCCTAATGTAACAAATATCAAAATATCCACCCTCCATAAATTGCTTTTGGATATAGTTCTTTCATAGACTCCCACTGCACAATAAATTTATCACAAATTGGATAAACTAGTTTACCTGATAATGTTTTTCTTTTTATATTAGCAAGCGTTTCAATGTATATAACTTTTTTTCTAAATACTTTAGCAATATAACACATCCATACTGCAGTATGTGCCCCAGTAGTAACTACCACATTTGGTCTTATCCTAAAAAACAAATATAAACTCTTAAATATATTAACAGGTGTCTTCCAAACATATGAAAACATATGATGCTTAGTACCATATATTAAATAACTAATTCTATCACCATATTCTTTTTTTAAACTAATTGTTGAATCAGTTTTCTCAGTAACAATATGATAATCATATTTACCGAATAAAGGCTTTAATTGTAGTAGTTCAGATAGATGTCCACCTGTACTAGATATAAATAATACTTTTTTCAAAATAATCACTTCTTTTCAAATATTTCTATCCATTTATCTTTTATATTACTAGCTAAATAATCTTTACTTTTTTTATAAGCATTATTACCCATTATTATTCTTCTATTTTTATTATTTATTAAATTAATAATCCTTTTGGCCATCTTTTCTTTATCTCTATTTGAAATTAAATATCCATCCCAATTATCCTTGATAATTTCACTTACTCCTTTTGCACTATCAAATGCTACACAAGGAAGTCCAAACGAAGATGCTTCTATAATAACCAGTCCAAATGATTCAGTAAAAGATGTCATTACATAAACGGATGAATCTAATAATTTACTTGCTATATACTCAGAATTTTGAAACCCATGTAATTTTATATATTCATTTAAATGATATTCACTTATTTTCTTTTCAATTTTTTGTTTCTCATTGCCATCACCAATTATATTTAACTTTACACCTGGACACCTATCATGAACAAGTTTAAATATATCAATTAAATCTATAAAACCCTTTTCACTAGATAATCTTCCTACTGAAATAATATTATTATTTTGAAGAGAAGAAGTCTTTTTAGGAATTGATACTATAGAATTAGGAATATATACACATTTTGGATTAACCTTTGAACTATAAAAATCTCTTAATTCTTTAGAAACTAACACAAAATAATCAAGACCATAAACCGATTTAACAATTTCATTAATATATTTCTTATTATTGTTATGATAATTATGCTCCCAACCTATCCTTAAGGCAGAACTACTACCATATTTTGAAAGCCATAAATTATGAATATCTCTTGTAGATATAATAATATCACTATCACAATTTCTAATATAATTAATCATTAAACTTTTTTTTAATTTAAGTATCTTTTTTGCTTTAATTAGCTCTTTACATAATTCTATAAAGTGCAAACTTGCTAAGTTATCTTTTATTTCTTTCTTATTTGGCTTTAATTCTGTTAAATACTTAATACAAATCTTATCATTAAAATAAAATGCGGGCTTATCATATAATTTATAAGTTGCAACTACTTCTATTTCATAGTCATCTACTAATGAGTTTGCTAAATTTGAAATACATTTTTCAATACCACCATATCCTAAATGAAGTGCTAGTATAGTAATCTTTTTCATATTCTTCACCCATAATAATTATACATTATAAAGTATATATTGTAAATTTATAAAAGAAAAAAGTTATAACTTTCTAAAGTCATAACTATTTATTTAACTCTTCTTCTATACGCATTAACTGATTATATTTACAAACTCTATCAGTTCTTGATAATGATCCAGTTTTAATTTGTCCTAAATTAAGTCCTACTGCTAAATCGGCAATAGTTGTATCCTCTGTTTCACCACTTCTATGTGAAATGATAGTTGCATAGCCATTATTTCTTGCAAGTTCAATAGTTTCAAGAGTTTCAGTAATTGTACCAATTTGATTTACTTTTAACAAAATAGCATTACCAGCATGATTATCAATACCCATTTGTAAGCATTTTTTATTTGTAACAAATAAATCATCACCTACTAATTGAATTCTATCTCCAAGTCTTTCAGTAATTAATTTAAATCCTTCCCAATCATTTTCATCAACAGGGTCTTCAATAGAGCAAATTGGATATTTATTAACTAATTCTTCATAAAAGTCAACTAATTCTTCAGTAGTCAAACTTCTATTTTCACCAGCTAAAACATACTTACCGTCCTGATAAAATTCACTTGCTGCTACATCGATAGCAAGTTTTACATCCTTGCCAGGTTCATATCCAGCTTTCTTAATAGCTTCAATAATAAGTTCAAATCCCTCAGTGTTACTATTTAAATCAGGTGCAAATCCACCTTCATCACCTACGGAAGTAACTAAACCTTTATTCTTTAAAACTTTCTTTAAATTATGAAATACCTCTGCACCAATTCTTACTCTTTCTTTTATAGTATCTGCCTGTGGTATAATCATGAATTCTTGAAAATCTAGTTTATTATCTGCATGAGCACCACCATTAATGATATTCATCATTGGTTTTGGTAAAATGTCTCCATTACCTATATATCTATATAGTGGTAAACCTTTTTCAAGTGCAGCAGCTTTCATTGCAGCCATTGAAACACCTAAAATAGCATTTGCACCAAATTTTGATTTAGTCTCAGTGCCATCTAATTCTATCATTGCATAATCAAGTGCCTTTTGATCATATACATCATAACCAATAACTAAATTTCTTAACTCATTATTTACATGCCCTACAGCCTTTAAAACACCTTTTCCCATATATCTTTCTGTACCATCACGAAGTTCCAATGCTTCTCTTTCTCCAGTTGAAGCACCACTTGGAACAGCCGCCCTACCAACAATACCTGATTCTAATATAACATCTACTTCAACAGTAGGATTTCCTCTTGAATCAAGTATTTCTCTTGCTTTAACATCTTTAATTTTTGACATATATTCATCCTCTTTCTAGTAACAATTATATTTTATCACTTAAATTTTATCGTTTCAATGCCTTTTCTTTAACAATTTCAAAATTATATTTATCCATTTTTAAATACTGCTTCAAAAAATACATTTTATCTAACTCATCATCAAAAATCAAATTGGCAAGTTCTATTGCATCCTCAAAATATATATCTGAATAATCGGTTAATTCCTTTGGCTCAAAAATACATAACTTTTTATCTATCAACTCTTTATCAAAAGAATCACTAGCACAATATAAAAGTAATTTGGTAAAAAAGTTAATATTATTCTGCCATATTACATTATCAAGTGTTCCATTAGGACACCTTATTTCAATAGTATTTAATTCATCATCATCAGTCCCCTGACAATGATAGAAATTAAAACCATAATTAATAATACCTTTTGTATATATGAATGAAGAAAATAAATAATATAAGTTAGTACTTTTTTTTATATCACCATTACCTAATATATAATTGTACCAATCTTTTTTAGAATAATAATCACATAAAAAGTTACAAATATTACTTGCTAATGGAGAAGCATACAAAGGAAGTACCTTTCTCGGTGTATTAGATGTTCCATATGAAAAATGATATATAACATGTTCATATAAAGACCATATTTTAATAAAGTTTAAAATATACTCATCTTTATCATTTAATATATTACTATCAATATGAATATGGGCACCTGACTTACCAGTACTAAGCCCAAAATCTTGTCTTATTAATAAGCATGCATCTTTTAATTCATTCCAAGCAAATCTTGAATCATGCAAAATTGGAGATACCAATTCCCCACCACAACTTCCATTATAATATGTTGTAACAGATACATCCCCCTTTAAGGTCCATTTTGATAAAGATTTACATTTTTGTAAATCAAGTGAAACACTATGATAATTAGCATTTTCAAATTCAATTTCCGTACCAAATTTTATGTTTCTTGGTAAATTAATTTTACTTCTATATTTTATTTTAACATTATTAACATCACTAAATACTTCTTCTAATTTTTCCATATAACTTCCTCTTTTGAAACAATATAATAACACAATTAAATAACTAAAACAAGTATATTTTAGACTAAATTATTTTAATATTCATATAATTTTCTAGGAGGATTTATATGTTTTTTAGAAAAATTCATACTCGTATTAAAGTAGTTTTAATAGTTATTATTTTATTATTTATTTTAATAATATCAAAAGTATTTTACATTCAAGTAGTAAGTTATAATAAATTAAATGGGTTTGCTAATTCACTATGGAGTAGAAACCTACCTATTGAATCTAACAGGGGAATTATTTATGACCGAAACGGGGTTATACTGGCAGATAATTTAACTACTACATCATTAGTTCTTATTCCCAACCAAATTAAGGATAAAGAAAAAACAGCCCGTGAAATTAGTCAAATATTAAATACTAGTTATGAAGATATGCTGACACATGTAAGCAAAAAATCATCAATTGAGAGAGTTCATCCGGAAGGAAGAAGACTTGATTATGAAACTGCCGATAAAATAAATAATTTGCATCTACCCGGTGTTTATCTAGTTAAAGAATCAAAAAGATATTATCCTTTTGATTCTAGTTTATCACATACAATAGGGTTTGTCGGAATTGATAATCAAGGATTAAGTGGTCTTGAACTTATGTATAATGATTACCTTACAGGTAGTTATGGGGCAATTAAATATTATAGTGATGCTAAAGGTACTAGACTAAATTTATCAGAAGTATATGAGCAACCTCAAGATGGAGTAAACATAACACTAACAATCAATAATAATATTCAAAAATCGTTAGAACGAGAACTTGATAATGCCGTCTCTAAATATAATCCTGATCAAGCATTAGGCATTGTTATGGATCCAAATAGTGGTGAAATTTTGGCAATTTCTTCAAGACCAAATTTTTCTCCAAGTAATTATCAAAACTATACAACAGAAGAAATTAATAGAAATCTACCTATTTGGGCAACATATGAACCTGGTTCTACTTTCAAAATAATTACACTTGCAGCTTCTCTTGAGGAAAAAATTGTTGACTTAGATAATGACACTTTTACTGATACTGGTGGTATAACAGTTGAAGGTGCAACTCTTCACTGTTGGAAACATGGTGGACATGGATTACAAACATACTTGCAAGTAGTTGAAAATTCTTGTAATATCACTCTAAAACAAGAGATACCTTTAAGAAAAATTATTTACATACTCTCCCTTATTATAATTAATATCCATTTCCATTTTTTCCTTATTAAAATTAAATAATAATTGTAATTTTATATGTTTTCTATCATTATTAACTTTACTAACAAGTACTTTATCCACAAATAAATTAAAATATCTACCAATATTATTTCTTATATTGAATTTACTTAGGAGAAAACTCCTTATTTTTGTTACATTATTTAAATTACCATTCAAATTATCTGAAGTTTCTAACTTTACTAATTGTTTCTTGGTACTTATCATTTCTTCTAATATTTTACTATTTTTTTTCTTAAAGTCTTCTTCTGATATAATGCCTTCTAGTAACATATCTAATAATTTATCTTTAAGTAATTGTTGTTCATCTAATTTCTTTCTTATAATATTTATATCATTTTCACTACTACTTTCTTTTATTAAATTATGATATTCATTAATTATCGTTTTTATAATTTCTTCTCTATCACCAATCAATTCTTCTAATATAGGTAAAAATATTTCATCTATATATTTTTCATATAATCTTGGAGTTAAACACCCCTTTATTCCATGCCTTAAAAATTCATTACATTGCCATACAGGATTATTTTTTCTTTTACCACTTGCACATCTAATAAAAGTTGTATTATGTTCCATACAAAATATTTTTGAAGTATATTTTCTATTTTCTAAAAAATATTCTTTATTTAAAGCATTTTTATTCCATAATAACTTTCGACTATTATATACTTCATTAGCCTTATTCCATAATTCTTCACTAACAATTGCAGGGACATTACCACTTTCATCCTTATAACATATCCATTCTTCTTTTGGCTTTAACTTTTTTTTATGTGTTTTATAATCCTCAACTTCAGATAATCCAGCTGTATACCAACCCTTATATCTTGGATTTGAAATCATTTTTTTTAGTGTTACATCACTAAATATATTACCTTTTCTAGTGTAATACCCTTTTTCTGCTAGCATCTCCCCTATTTTCCTTAATCCATAATTTCCAGACGCATATAATGTAAAAATTATATTTACAACATAAGCCTCTTTATCATTTATAATTAATTTACATTTGTCCTTTATATATCCGTATGTACCACTACCTCCAACTTTCCCATCCTTAATACTTCTCCTTATTCCAAATTTAACTCTTTCTGATAATTTTCTTACTTCATCTTGTGCCATACTTGCCATTAATGTAAGTCTAAATTCACTATCTGGCTGAATTGTATTAATATTATCTGATATAAAATATACTATTACACCATAATTAAGTAGTAATTGTGTGTATCTTAAACTATCCATAGTATTACGAGCAAATCTCGATACCTCTTTAGTTAAAATTAAATCAAATTTTCCAAGTCTAGCATCTTCAATCATTTTCAAAAACTTTTCCCTTTTATAAACTTGTGTTCCAGAAATTCCCTCATCTGCATAGCTTGCTACATGTGTCCATGTTGATACATTAGATATTAAGTCATTAAAATATTTGATTTGATTATCTAGTGAATTTATTTGATCATCTTTATCCGTGGAAACTCGTCCATAATCTACAACTCTTAAATTCATATCATAGATTGTTTTTCCTAGTATACCCTCACTTCTTGCCTTAATTATATCCATGATACACCCCCATAGCTTATGCTTTATACTCTAGTACTAACTTGTCCATTTTTTTCATTAAACTTTTTTGCATTCTATTATATATATCATAATTAATTAATTTTTCATCAAGTAAATCTTTATTAAATAACATTTTTAACTTTAATATTAAATATTCTTTTGGTAATTCTTTTGTATTTGTATAAATATTAAGTTCATCTACTAATTCCAAAATTATTACCTCCTTCTAAGTAAGATTATTAATCTTACTAAAAAAAAAGAACTCAAATATGAGTTCTTACAAAATTAGATATTTTTTATACTATAACTTGTCCACCATCAACCTTATATACTATATCTGCCAGTTGTTCAATGTCATCTTTCATATGAGATGCTACTACTATAATCTTACCATTATTTTTCTCTTGTAATATTATTTTTCTTATTTTTTTAACAGTTTCTTCTTCAATACCATTAAATGGTTCATCAAAAATCATAACCTTTGGATTTTCCATTAACACTTGAGCAATACCTAATTTTTGTTTCATGCCAAGTGAATATTCACAATACTTCTTATTTATATTATCTTTTAAATTTACCATTTCTAGTGCATTAATTATATCGTCATCATTTATCTTATTCTGTATCTTAGCTAATACTCTTAAATTTTCAAATCCTGTTAAATGAGGCAAAAAATTAGGTTTTTCTATTAATGCCCTTGTATCAGGCATAAATATACCACTTTTTTTAATATCAATATTATCATAATATATGCTTCCTGAAGTTGGTAAATAAAATCCACAAAGCATTTTTAACAAAACACTCTTACCACTACCATTTCTTCCAATTAAACCATATATTTTACCTTCATTAAACTCAATATTAACATCATTTAATATATAAGCATTCTTAAATTTTTTAGATACATCTTTAAATACTATTTTCATTCAAAAACTCCTTTCAAATAAACCTATCATTGATCGTTTAAAAACTATAAAATAAGTTATAATACTAATCACCAAATTAAACAACAAATATATAATTCTATCTTTAAATAAATATGGTTGCACAAAATTGTTTAACTGAATACATATAAGTATAGCTACAAAAAATATTATAAATACAAATACTTTTCTATCATAAAAAAGTGCTGATAAGATTAATGAAACATACATACATATTATTAATCTGAAAATAACTTCAATTATCAAAAAGATAAATATTTTCTGAATTTTAATACCAGAAGATAAATACACTATATATAGTAGTACAAAAGAAATAATCGATACTAGTATAATTACAATTAAATTTGATAAGAATTTCGATAAGCATATTTTTATTCTTTTCATTCGTAAAAAAATATTATAAACTCCTGATTTCAAATTACCAAGCATAACATCAACACATAAAAATATGAAAAAAAATAAATTAAAAATATAAATAAGTATTTTCAAAAATGAACCTTTTTCATATTTTAAACCTATATTAACTAAGAAAATATCAGCTATTGATTGATTATAATTTTTAAAGAGCATAGCAAAAACTATTAACACAAAGAAATAAAAAAATAACCAATACTTTCTTTTACATATAATATTTTTTAAATCATGTTTTATTAAATATTTCATTATACTTTTATGTCACCTATCCTTTTATTATTAATATAGTACAAAAAATATATTATAACAAGTAATATAGAAAAATAAATTATTGTACATAATAACTCAAGACCAAAACTACTATACATACTAATTATTAAATAATTTCCAATATATAGTGGCATACTTAAAACACTACTTATTGGAACCATAGTAAAATAAACTAACAATATTAAACTAGCATATAATATCATATTTAACATTATAGTAAATTTTATATTTGTTAACTTACATAAAAGTGCATTAATAATGGAAATTAATTGAATAATACAAAATAATCTAAATAAAATAAAAACTAGATAGATAAAATTATGACAGTTAAGATTAGGATTATATACAAATCCAAAACCTCCTTTTTTTGGAAATATATTTAAACAAATAATCAATAATACTATTAGTACTACATAAGAGAATAAATTAACAAAAAATATTGTTAGTAACATATTTTTTAAATATTCTTTTTTATTATTAAATCTTAAAATAAGAAAATCACTTTTATGAAAAAATATATATGTACATAAAGTTATAATCAAGAATGGAATTAATACTCCCCAGGTAAAAAACAATTTATTTGTTAGTACAGTAAGAAAGCCATTTAAATATGTCATATTCATACTTATATAACCACCATAAAATGATAGAATAACCATTAATATAAAAGATAATTTATAGTATGGAGTTTCAACAACACTTATTACACTATTCATTAACATCTTATTTGTCATTTTCAATGAAAACTACCTCCTTATCCTTATATTTCAATATAACTATAGCTGTTGATATAATAAATAGGAAAAAGGCATAAGCAAACATAAACTCAAGACTCATTACATGATCATATACCCAAAAGTTAAAAATTGATAAAGAATTACAAAAATTATATTTCATCAAAGAAGGAAAAAAGGTTTGTAAGCCTTGACCTATAGCTACTTCCACAAAAATTGCTGCAATAATAAAGATTAAATATGATTGAACAACCATTATGATAAAATTACTGCCTTTTTTTGTTGTTATTAAACAAATATTTACGTAATATATACTGAGTAAGGCTAAATTAACGACATAAAAGAAGAAAAACTTTGGTAAATTATTCAAATATTCCATTGGTATCAATGAATAACCAAATCTCTCTATAGTAGAATTTATATCAAAGCTACCAGTTATTAAATAGCACCCAATAAATATAAATAATAAATATAATGGGATAATTAATACAACTTTCCATGAATCCAATATATTAATAATTAATCTTTTTTTATATGTACTTCTTAAACATTCATCTTTAAAAAATCCAGTTTTAAGTTTTTTATAAAAATTATATGAACCACATAACATTATCAATAATGGTAATACAAATTGCATAATTCCTAAAATACTATCAACTAATATATAACTAAATAATGTATATGTATCATACATTACTGGTTTATCTGGAAAGGATACAACATTAATATTAGGATTTTCCTTCAAATATTCAGAAATCCTATAATAATCATCTATTTCTTGATTATAATCAATTTTATATTTTATTACACCAAAAATAGCAACCAATAAAAGTAATAAAATACTTAAAATTAAATATTTATTATTTTTAAGAAAAAATTTCATATAAACCTCCAAAATAAATTGTGAGTATATGTGTAAACTAAAACATATTAATTTACAACATACAACTTACTACTTAGCTTATAAAATCAACATAACATTATATTTGTTGATTAGGGTTTAATTGATTATATAAATTTAAAGATGAAAACCATTGACCATTAAAATATGTGCTAGATGCATACGAATTTCTAGTTTTCATTGTTATTGAAACTGTTCCCGGAACCATTCCATATCCAAGTATAGTATTACCAAATTTTTTAATAGTTGTATAATCACCATTGTCAGTATTTGAATTTACAGCAATTGTAGTCCATGATGAATAATCAGTACTACCATCATATCCTTCTCCATATAGTCTAACCTTAAAATCACGTTTATCTTTGGTACTTAACACACCTATAACATGTTCGGTTCCATCATTTTTAGTAACCGACCCACCTGAGATTTCTCCAGCATTTGCAGGTAAATTAAATCCTACATAATTTCTAAATAAAGCTGCTGAAACACCTGTTGCAGACATTATTGAAGTAATTACTAGTGCTAGAGCTAAAATTTTTAAATTTCTAAGTTTCATCTAATCCTCCTCTAACACATACACTCACATATTAAATATATCATAAAATTAGACATTATTCAACAAAAAATTAATTACTAGATAATTATCTGAGATAAAATATTACTATATTTATAAATATATAATTCATTCTAATCCATATTCGAAATAATCATTATATAAGCACTCAATTCTTATAGTTCATTTTAATACCATTTTCAAAGCTTTCTTAAATTCAAAAGTATCTCTTGATAGTAGTCAAGAAACCCCGGTTTTGTCAACCTAGGTTTAAAATTAGGTAAAGAAAAATTATTTGATTACATTGATAAATTTGGTTTTGGTAAAAAAACTGGTGTTGATTTAAACGGAGAAGCTAATGGTATCATTTTCAACATTGATAAAATTGGGGATTTGGAAACTGCAACAACCGCCTTTGGTCAAGGTGTAAGTGTTACTCCAATACAGCAAATAACAGCAGTTAGTGCAGCTATAAATGGTGGTACTTTATATAAACCGTATATTGTAAAAAGTTTAAATGAACCTGAAACTAATGCTGTTATAAAACAAAATGAAAAACAAGTAGTAAGAAAAGTTATAAGTAGTGAGACTAGTGAAAAAGTCAGATATGCACTTGAAAGTGTTGTTTCAAACGGAACTGGTAGACCAGCCTATATTGATGGATATAGGGTTGGAGGAAAAACGGGAACAGCTCAAAAAGTTAAAGATGGTAAATACATGGTTGGTAACTATATTGTATCATTTATGGGATTCTTACCAGCTGATGATCCACAAGTAATAGTTTATATTGCTGTTGACAATGCTAAAGGTGTAACGCAATATGGTGGTACAATTGCAGCACCAATTGCAAGAGCTGTATTAAAAGATTCCATTAGTGAACTTAATATTCAGAAAAGAGACGGAGCAACTGAAAAAAAATATAATTATCTTGATAAAAAATATTATACAGTATCAGATGTTATTGGTATGACTCCGAAGGAAGCTATTAAAGAACTTAAAAATTTTAAAGTAGAATTTACTGGTTCTGGTTCAATTATAACTTATCAATCACCTAGTAATGGCGAAAGATTAGTAGAAGGTAGTACCATAAGAGTATTACTTAATGATTAAGGAGGTATGTATTTGCTAACTCTATCTAAAGCAGTATTTTGTTTAATTATAGGTTTTATATTATCAATCATCGTAGGATGTATATTAATACCTTTCTTAAGAAAATTTAAACTTAACCAAACACTTAATATATATTTAAGACAAAGTCATAGTTTAAAGCAAGGTACACCCACAATGGGAGGATTTATTTTTATAATCCCTCCCCTACTTGCCATCATAATACTAACTATTATAGGAAAAATAAACATTTCATATAATTTTATAGTTGTAATATTCACATTTATTTGTTATTCATTAATTGGTTTTATTGATGACTTTCTAATAATAAAAGAGGGTAATAATAAAGGACTAAGTGAAAAAGCAAAACTAATTTTACAAATAGTAGTAGCACTTATCTTCTTTTATCTATTTATGAAAGCTGGAAATGAGCCATTATTATGGATTCATTCATTTGGAATTAAATGGCATATTGGATGGTTTTATGGAATTTTTATCTTATTTATTCTAGTAGCAAGTTCAAATGCCGTTAATTTAACTGATGGTCTTGATGGACTTGCCGGTGGATTATCTTTCTTAGCTTTTATGACATTTGGTATTTTATCTTTAAATGCTGGATGGCTTAATGGTTATGAAGAGATTGCTATATTTTGTTTTTTACTTTCCGGTAGTTTATTAGGTTTTCTTATATTTAATAGTTATCCCGCCAAAGTATTTATGGGTGATACTGGCTCTCTTTCATTAGGAGCTACGTTAGGAGCTATTTCAATTATAACAAGACATGAACTATTATTAACAATTGTAGGATTTGTTTTTGTAATTGAAACACTAAGTTGTATCATACAAAGAATATATTTTAAATTTACTAAAAAAAGAATCTTTCCAATGACACCTATTCATCATAGTTTTGAAAAAAAAGGATTCAAAGAGCAAGACATTATTAAAATTTTTTGGATAGCTGGATTCATTGCAAGTAGCATATCTATTATATTTGGAGTATGCCTATGAAAAAAAACTTTGACTATATTTTATTCGGAGCAATCATAATAATTTCTATTTTTGGAATTATTATGATAACATCTGCATCATACATCTGGGCAGAATATAAATATAATGATCCATTTAAATTTACAAAAAACCAAGCCCTATTTTTTATAATAGGAATAGTTATGATGATATATATTAGTAAAATTAATTTTAATATTTATTATAAAAAGAGTAATATTATTCTTCTCATATGTGTAAGTCTATTAATACTTGTTTTAATACCAGGTGTTGGAACCGTTAGAAATGGTAGTAGAAGTTGGTTTGGGATTGGTTCTTTTGGAATTCAGCCAAGTGAATTCACTAAACTTGCTCTGATTATTTTTACATCTAAATATTTAGAAAAGAATGAAAGATGTATTAAAACAAGTGCCCTACCTATTTTGGGAATTACAATTGCTATTTTTGGATTAATTATGTTGCAACCAGATTTTGGAACAGGTACTATTATTGTAATGAGTATTATAGGATTATTATTTGTAGGTGGAGTAAAAATGTCATTTTTTATTAAAATTGCCTGTATCGGTTTAGTAGGTATTGTTGGTTTAATTTTAATGGCACCATATCGTCTTGCTCGTATATTATCATTCTTAGATCCATGGAAAGATCCATTAGGTAGTGGATTTCAAATAATTCAGAGTTTGTATGCAATTGGACCTGGTGGATTATTTGGATTTGGATTTGGAAATTCTAGACAAAAACATTTTTATCTTCCAGAACCTCAAACAGATTTCATATTTTCAATTATTAGTGAAGAATTTGGTTTTTTAGGAGTTTTAATAGTTAGTACTTTATTCTTAATCATAATTATTAGAGGTTTTCAAATTGCTAGGAAATGTAATGACCTATTTGGTAAATATTTAGCCTTTGGTATTATGTTTCAATTATCATTTCAAGCAGTTCTTAATCTAATGGTTGTTGTTGGACTTATTCCTGTTACTGGAGTAACATTACCTTTCTTATCTTATGGTGGTTCTAGTTTACTAATAACACTATGCAGTATGGGAATAATACTCAATATATCCAGAAAACAAAAATAGATTTGCAAAAAAACAAACTGCTCAGTTTGTTTTTTCCTTTTCATCTTTATTATTTGTATTATTATCAAGAATTTTTTTATCTTCAAAATTAGCCTCTAATTTCATATCTTTAGAAATTTCAATATTACTACTAATACTTTGACTTACTGCATAACCATAGCCATTAAATTTGTAATCAATTCCTGCTAAATTTGCAAAAATACTTACATCCTTCTTTGCCCATCCATTTATATTAGGCATAATAATTTTATCTCCATTAGTAACAATAAATATTTTATCATTACTTGTTAATAAAGAACCTGTTTTAGGATACTGATCAATTATAATATCACCATTACCAATAATAACCATATTTTTATCTTTTAATATATCAATAACATCTTTTAAATTTTTATTAAAATAATTCCCCATTACAAAATTATCTTTTTCTGTATTTGGTTTATTTTCTATATTTTTATATTTCACGATACTTTCTATGACATCAGTCACAGCATCAGCTAAAATAGAACTTCTACCAACATTAGGTTTTTTTATAGCAGCATAAATTATATATTCTGGATCTTCGGCAGGAAACATACCAGCAAATGAGTATATATAAGCATTTGAATCCTTTAAATAACTACCTGTTTCATTATCATAAATTTGAGCAGTTCCTGTTTTTCCCATTACAGTTACTGCATCTATTTTATATGCACTACCTGTTGTCCCTGCATCAGTTCCATTAACAGTATTATACATAAGTTCATGAATTTTATTAACAGTAGAAACACTAGCTACTTGTTTACTTTGTTCAACTTTACTTTCATATATAACTTTTTGTGTATTAGGATCAACTATTTTATCAACTATGTGTGGTGTAAGCATTCTTCCTTCATTGGAAATTATAGTGAGTGCTCTTAAGTGTTGAATAGCAGTTGTTGTAATACCTTGCCCAAAACCAGCTGCAGCTACCTCTACCGGATATTTAAATTCCAAATTTCCTATCATTTCTCTTGGAAGTTCGATATTTGTTTTTTCAGAAAAGCCATAATCCTCAAAACAAGATTTTAAATCTTCTTTTGTAATAAATCTATCTAATATATTAGCAATTGCTGTATTACTAGAATATTCATAACCCTTATCAAATGTCACTGTCCCCCATCCTACTTTATTCCAGTCACTAATTTTTGTTCCTTCTATTTCTATTGTTCCTGATGAATATGTAGCATTTCCATCATAAGTTCCCTTTTCTATTGCACACATATATGTATATGTTTTCATAGTAGATCCAGGTTCATAAAGATAAGTAACAAGAGGACTTTCATAATTTTCTATGTTTAAAATATTAGGATCAAATGAAGGAGTTGATGATGTACCTAATATGTCACCAGTCTTAGCATTCATAACTGTAAGCATCATCCATTCTGGCTTATATTTCTCACTTGTATCCTTAACTGCAGTTTCAATAAATCTTTGAATATTGGAATCTATTGTTAAATATATGTCGGCACCATCTATTGGCTCAATTCTTGTCTCATCTGTATCAGGTATCTTATACCCAAAACGATCTTTTTGGTAACTTAGATAACCATCTTTACCTTTTAGCAATTCATCATATTTAGCTTCTATACCAAGTTCTCCTACTATTTCATAATTAACATTAGTATATCCATTTTCATCCTTAAATACATTTTCATATTTTTTGGCATACCCTATAACATAAGAAGCAAAATCACCATTTGGATAATATCTTTTATAAGTTTCTATAAAATCAATTCCCGGTAAATTCAAATTTTCTATTGCTTCCTTTTGCATTTCAGTTATTCCATGTGCAATTTCAACTTGATACTTACCATCTTCTTTAAATTTATTAAGCAAATTTAACATAGTTTCTTCATCATAATCAAGTATTTTACTTATCTCTTTTGCAGTCTTTTTTGTGTCTACTACATGATATAAAACTTTTCCAGTACCTGTTCTTGATTCATCTAAATACGCAATTACTGTATAAGATGAGACATTGTGAGCAAGAACAGATCCACTAGAATCATAAATATTTCCTCTACTAGCTGGTAAAATACCACTGATAGTATTTCTATTAATTGCAAATTCATCCATATTTATACCATAAACACTAGGAGAAAGTGCTAAGTAAGATAGTTGCATAAATAAAATTGTAAGAAAAACAAAAAAAACAAGAAAAACAATTCTTGGAAATTTCCATGCAGTAATTTTATTTTTCTTATTTTTCAATTAAAACACCTCTTACTATTTACTAACAATTATTATATTACTATTATTATAAGCTAAACCCATATCTTTTACAATATCTTTAACATTATCAAAAGATGTTAATTCATTAACCTTCATTACTAAACTTTCTTTTCTCTTTGATTGTTCATCTATTTCATATCTAATTTTTTCAACTGAAATATTTAAGTGTCCAATACTGGCGCCACAGAATATTTTAATAATTATTGTCATTGCAACACAAAGTGAACCCAAAGTATATAAAAACTTTTCCCTCTTACTAACTAAATTTTTTTCACTTTTTACTCTTTTCATAATATCACCTTTATTTTATTCTTTCTATAATACGAAGCTTAGCACTTCTGCTTCTTTTGTTATTCAATATTTCTTCCTTGCTTGGATCAATTACATCAATTACTTTAAAACTAGGTTTTAACTCTTCTGGTACAATAGGTAGTTTTTCAAGTTCTTTTGGCAAAGTAGAAACTTTCTTAAATAAATTTTTACAAATCTTGTCTTCAAGAGAATGGAATGTTATTACACCTATTCTTCCATTAATATTTAATAAATCAAATGCCTCATTAAGTGATTTTTCAAATACTTCTAACTCATTATTAACTTCAATTCTTATTGCTTGAAAAACTTTTCTAGCAGGATGCTTTTCATTTTTATACTTAAATGGAACGCTTGATTTAATTAACTCAACTAGTTCCATAGTCGTATCTATAGTCTTGATATTCCTTTGCTCAACTATTTTTTTAGCAATACTAGTTGCATATTTTTCTTCACCATAATCTCTAAAAATTCTAACTAAATTTTCATAAGAATACGTATTAACAACATCATGTGCTGATAAATCTTGATTCTGATTCATACGCATATCTAACTTTGCATCTTTGTGAAAACTAAATCCTCTTTCATCTTCATCAAGTTGTGGACTAGATACACCCAAGTCATAAACAATTGCATCAACCTTATCAACATTTCTTTTTAATAACTCATTTTTTATATTTACAAAATTACTTTTTATTATCTCAAAATTATCTGATATTTGCCCTAACTTTTTTTTACTAGAATTAATAGCTTCTATATCTTGATCAAATGCATATAATTTACCATCAGGTATTTTTTTTAGTATTTCACTACTATGACCACCATAACCTAATGTACAATCAACAACTATACTATTTTTCTTTAAATTTAAATTTTCAATAGTTTCTGTAAGTAAAACACTAATATGCATAAATCCTCCATTATATATTTATTTCATTCGAAAATAAATTATCAGCTATTTCAGTAAAGTTTTGTTCATTATCATTTAAAAATTGTGTCCATCTCTCACTACTCCAAATTTCTAATCTCTCATTAACACCAATAATGACACAATCTTTTTTTAAATCAGCATAAGTAGTTAGTGGAATTGGAATATTGATTCTTCCCTGTTTATCAAACTCAAGTATAGTTGCCCCGGATAAGAAAAATCTCATAAAATTTCTTGCATCTTTAGTATTCGGAAGTGATTTATATTTATTAATTATTTCTGACCATTCATTTTTAGGATATAGGTATAAGCAATTATCAAGACCTCTTGTCACAATAAAACTTTCACCTAACTCACTTCTTATTTTAGCTGGAATAATTAATCTTCCTTTATCATCAATTGAATGATGATATTCTCCCATAAACATAAAATCACCCACTTTATTCCACTTCATACCACTGTATACCACTATTTTACCATTTATATATTCAAAAGTAAACACATTTACTACAAAAAATATAAAAAAAAGGAAGGTAAATTTCCCTCCTAATAATAGTAATTATTTCTAAATGCAGATCCTAGTATAATTGCTAGTAAAATATATAGAACAATTATAATTATATAACCTGATCCACTATTACAAGTAGTAGTTTGATTATTTGAGCATCCACTTGATTGACATGCCATAAATTACACCTCCTATTTTATTTTCTTAGATATATGCTCCAAGTATGATTATTAAAAGAATAAATAAAACTAAAACGATTGCAGCTCCAGATACTCCTGAATTACACATAAACTCATTCCTCCTTTTTTTCTTTTCACATTATTTTATGAATATTTTAAATATATGTGAATACTTATATTTAAAATATTGTTTTTTTTCCTATTTTTTGATATGATATCCTTGTACAGTCTGAGGAGATGTGCAATATAGAGAGGAAGATATTATGAAGAAAAAATTATTTTTTGTAATTAGTGCCTGCTTATTAGTTCTAACAGGATGTGGTAAAATACCTAAATTACAAAATGGACAAGAAGTAGTTGCTTCTATTGATGGTCTTGATGTTACTGCAGAAAATGTGTATGATGAATTAAAAGAACAATATGGGATTGGAATAGTTATTGATAAAATTGATAGTGCTATTGCTGATAAGAGTCTTACTAAAGAGCAAATAAAAGACGCTGAAGAATATGCAGATAACCAAATTTCTAAAATTAAAGCTCAATATGAAATGTATAATATGAGTTTCGAAGATGCTTTAACACAAAATGGTTATGATAGTGAATCTGATTTAAAAAAGGATATATTTGAAAGCTATAAAAAGCAATTAGTATTATTAGATTTTTTACAAAGTGAACTTACTGAAGAAGAAATTAATGAATATTATGAAAAAGAAATTTATGGTGAAATGACTGTTAGACATATATTAATAACTCCTGAAAAAACTGATGATATGACTGATGATCAAGTTAAAGAAGCTGAGGAAAAGGCAAAACAAAAAGCTGAAGAATTAATTAAAAAATTAAATGAAGGTGCTGATTTTGCTGAACTTGCAAAAGAAAATTCTGATGATACTGGTACTGCTAGTGAAGGAGGACTATTTGCTAACTTTACTAAAAAAGGTGTAGATGAATCATTTTTCAATGCTTCATTAGAACTTGAAAAGGATAAATATACTACAAGCCCAGTTAAATCACAATTTGGATATCATATAATTTTAAAAATTAGTCAAAACGAAAAACCAAGTTTAGATAAAGTTATTGATGATGTTAAAGATACATTAGTAAATAACAAACTTACTGAAGATCAAAATTTAAGTATAACTGCTTGGGATAGAATTAGAACAAAAAACAACATGAAGATAAATGATTCTGCACTACAAAAAAACTATAACAAAGTTATGGATTTATATAAAGAGAAATAATTCTCTTTTTTTTTAATAAAAAAATCAAAGTCTAATTACTTTGATTTGGAATTAATATAACACTATCTTTGTTATAAAACTTTTCAACTGAAACATTTTGCCAATGCTTACTATCAGTTGTTATATCACTAAAATATAACAAATATGGCTTTACAGTATGTTCCTTGACCTCTATATTTTTATCATCACTTTTATATAACTCCAATCTTTCAAGATATTCATTATAATATGTATTTGCTTCTTTTGATTTCAATGAATATATTGCTTTAGAACTAATTAAATTACCATACATAGGATACAAAGCAATTATTAATAATCCTACTCCAATTAAAGATACTATTCCACTACAATTCTTAAATCTAACATTAAAGTAATCTTCAATAGTTTTTAATTTATTATTTAATATAGTAAATTTAAACCAATTTATATAATAAATAATATTTAGTAAAATCATAAGATAATAACTATAATGAATTATATTATGAAGTCTACCCTCACCAATATTAGAAAGTGCATATATTGGTGGAGTAAATTGGGCTGTAAAAATACAAAATGTAATCACACTAAATAATATAGGATGTTTACATAATATACTTTTATCTTTAAATATCTGGTAAACTAAAGCACTAATAATAATAAAACATATAATTGTAAATAAGTTAGTCCATTCTACCAAATACCTAATGGAATATTTAAATGATTTTATAATAGCAAGCACTGCATTAGTACCAGTAACTCCACTAGCCCTTACGGAATTTCCTGGAGCTAAGGCATTTACCATAAAAAAGCCCAAATATAAAATAAATAAGTACAATAAATATTTATAGTTTTTATTTTTTAGTATAACTAAATATATAGTTAATAAACATAAAATAATTAAATTAGCTAAACATGTAGTATAATTACTTCCAGCAATTATAAAGCTTAGGAACGATAATAAAATAACTGATATTACTTTATTATCTTTTTTAAACATATTTAATAAAATTCCCCAGAATATTAATGATAAGGAGTAAAAAAATGTATAATAAATAGAACCATTCCACCAATAAAAAGCCTCCACTGGTGATGAACAAAATTGTATTGATAAAAAAGCTAATATGGTTGCTACTATCAAATAAGTCCATTTATCTGATTTCAAATATTTAATAAACAAAACATATAGAAAATAAAATGTGCTTAAAATAAGGCTAAAAATCAATATACAAGTTCCTAAACTTCGAAATCCAAAGTGAATTGGATTAAGTGACATTAAGAATGTAGCACTATATGTACC
>CAKOTD010000006.1 GCA_934120015.1 uncultured Bacilli bacterium | reverse complement strand
ACTACAATTACCTTTTGTAACTTTTATCTTTTCAGCTGTTTCATATTTTACTGCACAATACTTATTATTTGTAAGTACTAATGAAATTTTACCATCTGCTTTTACTATTACTATTCCTTCCCCTACATTTCCTTCTACATTTAGTTTTTTATCCCCTTCTTTACATTCTATATTATCACATGTAAATATGATATCTTCCATTAGCTGCATATCTACCTGTTTTTCCAGATAATATGTTTTTGCTGCATTTAATACTCCTTCTGCACTTCTTGAAAAGGCTCCTTTTCTTGCCTTTTCAACTAAGTTTAATACTATTGGGGTTGCTACTAGAGCTATTATTGCTAATATCACTATAACGGCTAGTAATTCTATTAATGTAAATCCTTTTTTCTTCATACCATTACTCCTATTCTATTCTCATACATCTAGTATAACCTTCACTCTAGGTAATTGTCAATAAAACGATAATGTTAAAATAGCCATTAGTAATATATATATTTCTTATCTATATTTTCATTAATATATTGTTTATCTTTTTCTTTTATAGTAATTGTATTCTTATCTCCATCAGATATAAATCTATTATTTTCTAACATTTTAAAATTCATTTCTATATCAAAATCATTACCATCATTATCATATGCTCTAATTCTCTTTAGAAAATTTTTGTTAAATTTTTTACTAAATGGACTATAACTTGCCTCCCAACCTACTCTCAAAGTAGCATCAGTATGATACTCTTTGCCATTGTATGTTCCATCTAGTATAGCAGGAAAATTATTATGCATACTATCATAAGGTGATCCAAAAGGAAGAGCTACTACATTTATATATTCTGAAGTTATATTAGAAAGTTTTTCATACATCTTTCCTACTTCTTCTATAGTTTCACTCTTAGTAATAGTAGTAATATCAGGATGACTATAAGTATGATTACCAATATCATAATTATTATCTATCAACCATTTAATTATTTCATCATTATACTTGTCCTGATTAAATAAACCTCCATTTATAAAAAATGTTGCTGTTACATTAAAATCAGGATATTTCTTCTTATATTCTTCTAATATTCCAACTGCACTATTTGGATCAATAATAATATTACCGTTATCATCACAACCAATTACTTTTATATTATTACTTCTTCCATCATCAAATGTTAAAATAATAGGACTTTTTCCTAATTCAGTATCAATATCCCCATTTATATAATCCTTAAGTCTTATCATTCTATAATTATTATTATAATAAAATTCTAAATCCCTTCTAAACGATTCAGCCGTCCTAATATAGCCATCCTTATCTACATTTCCACCTATATACATAGTATCCTCATCATTTATATTTTCAATACCATGATACATCATAATTGGTACATAACCACTCTCATCAACATTATATTTACCATAATCAATACCCTTTGATATCTTGAACACAAGTTTAGTATCCCTATTTATTTTTTTATTCTTATCAATATTTTGTCCTATTATATTTCCTTTAACAATATTATCATCATATACTTCCTCATAAGATATTTCCAAATTATTTTTATCTGCAAACTTCTTAGCTTCAGCATAATTTTTATTATAAAAATCTGGCATTTTTAGTTTATTTGTACACCCAAAAACAATAATACTAAAAACGACTAATATAACTGCTATTTTCTTCATACAACCAACTCCATTATTATTGTACCACTAAATTTTTTAAATATTTATTTTTTGTACATAATATTCCAAATTTAACCAATAATAAAATATAGAAATGGAGCTAGAAAAAATGAAAACACTAAAATTTTTATGGAAATTTTTTATTATATTTTATATATTAATTTTTCTAGGATATATTGGTATTATTATATATGCAAAAGTATCTCCTAAATTAAATATTAATAGTGCTAGTAGTTATTATTTATATGATAAAAATGGTAATCTATTTTCTGGCTCTAATGATGAGTGGATAAGTTTAGAAAATATTTCCCCCTACTTAATAGACGCTACTATTGCTGTTGAAGATAAAAATTTTTTTAATCATCAAGGTTTTGACTTCTTAAGAATATTAAAATCACTTTATATAAACGCTAAAAATGGTGAAACATTACAAGGAGCTTCTACTATAACCCAGCAATATGCCAAAAATTTATTTTTAAGTTTTGAAAAGACATGGAATAGAAAAATTGAAGAGGCTTGGCTTACAGTAAGATTAGAAGCACATTATAGCAAAAACGAGATATTAGAGGGATATCTTAACACCATAAATTATGGTGGAGTATTTGGAATAGAAAATGCATCTAAATACTATTTTAATAAAAGTGCTAAGGATTTAACACTAGCTGAGGCATCACTACTAGCAGGCATCCCAAAATGGCCATCAAAATATTCACCATTTGTAGATGAAAAAGCAGCTAAGGAAAGGCAAAAATTAATCTTAAACGCTATGTATAAAAATAAGTATATAACTAAAAAACAAATGGAAGATGCCTATAATGAGGTCCTAAAGTATGATAATAGTGAAGAAAGCAATTCTTTGATTACCCAAAATTACTTTGCAGATGCTGTTATTAGTGAACTAAAAACTATAAAAGAAGTTCCTATATCACTATTAAAAACAGGTGGACTGAAAATTTACACTACATATGATAAAAATATCCAAAGTAATATGGAACAGAGTATGATAAATAACCTTAAGAATAATACTGAAATACAAGTTTCTATGGTAGCCATGAATCCTAGTACCGGTGAAATATTAGGACTAATTGGTGGTAGAGATTATTCCGTAAGTCAATTTAATAGAGCTACTAGTACAAAAAGGCAAGTGGGCTCAACTATAAAACCAATTTTATATTATGCCGCCTTAGAAAATGGTTTTACATCATCAACAACATTTAGAAGTACAAAAACAACATTTACTTTTAGTGAGAATAAAACATATAGTCCCCAAAATTACGGTAACAAATATCCAGACAAACCTATAACAATGGCTGCTGCTATTGCCTTTTCTGATAATATATTTGCAGTCAAAACACATCTATTTTTGGGTGAAGAAGTATTAGTAGATACTGCCCATCGTTTAGGAATAAAATCAGAACTTAGCGCAGTCCCATCTTTAGCTCTGGGATCAGGAGAAATTAATATTATTGAAATGGTTAATGCATATGCTACTTTTGCAAATGAAGGTTATAAAGTTACACCACATTTAATTACAAAAGTTGAAGACATAAGTGGAAATGTCCTATATGAATTTAAAGAAGAGCCAGAACAAATATTAAATAAAAGTTTAGTATATATCTTAAATGAACTATTAACAAGTACATATGCAAGTGAATTTGTCGACTACACCTCTCCTACCTGTTTAGTAATAAAAAGTAAGATGACAAAGAAATATGCAGTTAAGACTGGAACAACCGACACCGATCATTTAATTTTTGGATATAACAAAGATCTTATAATTGGAGCATGGCTTGGCTATGATGATAATAAAGCTACTATTCCTAGTGAAGGTCTTGCCATAAAAAATATGTGGATTGATGCTATGGAATCATCACTAAAGGACAAAGAAGACAATTGGTATGAAATGCCCAAAAATGTTGTTGGTGTTTTAGTAGATCCTATCAGTGGTACTACTAATACTAATAATAAACGAATGTTTTATTATATTAAAGGAACTGAACCTTATGAAGATTACTTACTTGATGATTTACTTCCAACAATTAAAGAAGAATAAAATATAAATAAGTACATTTTTTGTATATGTCATTTATTGTAATTATTTTTAAAAATAGTTATAATATATAACAAAAGGAAGTAATAAAATGTACAAAAAATATTTAAATTTATATAACATTCTACTGATAGGCTTATTATTTTTAACACTTGGTATATTTTTATTTATATTAAATAATTCTTTTTTATCTTTAATAATATTGCTTATTTCAATATTATTACTCTTACAAGGAATATCAAATATTATTAAATTCTTTACCAAAAAAGAAAAAAAAGAATTAATTATCAAATCACTTATTAACATTATAATTTCCAGTATATTTATATTCATCCCAAATATTCCTCTTGGATTATTCTCAATTATTTTTGGTTCTTATATGTTATTCAATAGTTTAGTAAATTTTATCAACTATATAATACTTAAAAAAAATAAAGTTCATGGAAAAATATTAGAGATAGCCGCTTTCCTATTCTATTTTTCTTTTGGCATATCTTGTATCATTATTCCACTTACAAGAATTAATACAATCTTAATAATTATTGGAATATATTTTATATTAATAGGAATATCATATATATATGACTTTATTAAACAGATAATTCCAACAAAAAATAAAGAAAAAATAAAAAAGAAAATTAGGTTACCGCTTCCCGTATTATTAAATGTTTTAATACCACACTCTATATTACAAGATATAAACAATAAGAGAATAGATGAAAATCTTTTAAATTCAAAAAAGAATGATGAAGATGCTGATCTTGAAATATTTATTCATGTTACAAATTCTGGATTTGGTGTAACTGGACATGCTGATTTATATTTTGAAAATAAAGTTTATTCCTACGGAAACTATGATCCAAGTTCTATTAAATTATTTGAATCTATTGGTGATGGTGTATTATTTACAGTTAAAAATAAGAAAAAATATATTAATTTTTGTATTAAAGATAGTAAAAAAACAATCTTTGCATTTGGAATCAAACTAACCGAAAGACAAAAAAATAAATTAAGAAAAAGATTTGATGAATTAATGTCAAACACTATCAAATGGAATAAACCAATAATAGATGTTAAAAATAAAGAAAATAAAAATTACTATGCAATGAGACTTTATAATGAAACAAAAGCTACATTTTATAAATTTAAATCCGGAAAATTTAAAACATATTTTGTTCTTTGTACTAATTGTGTATTACTTGTGGATTATATGACAAAAATTACAGGAACTGATATTATAAAGATTAATGGGATTATTACCCCAGGTACTTATTATGATTTTTTAGCAACCGAATTTTCAAAGAAAAGAAGTAATGTTGTTTCATACAACGTATATAAATAATCATATTTATAAAACTCCTTTCATAATATATACAAATGAAAGGAGTTTTTTATGGACAAGATAGATAATAACTTAGGGGCATTAAGTCATGCAGTAACCATAACAGAAAGAAAAAATATTATTATTAGTGGAGTAAAAAAAATCGATAGTTTTGATAATGAGGAATTTTTAATGGAAACAAATATGGGATATATTATTATAAAAGGGTCTGAACTAGAAATAGTAAAATTAGATACATTTCAAGGTAATGTGTCAATTAAAGGTAAAATAAATAGTTTAGGTTATATGGAAAGTCCAAACAAAAAGGAAAAAGAAGAAAGTATTTTTAGTAAACTATTTAAATAATGAATTTAAATAATGAATTTAAATATTCAAATTAAGCTAATTATTTTTTCCTTAATATATGGCTTTTTATTATCCATATTACTAAATATAAATTATAAATTATTACATCATAAAAACAATATAATTAGAATATTATCTAACTTTATTTTTGTTTTTATATGTATTTATATATATTTCATAATAATACAAAAGATTTGTTATGGTATATTTCATATATATTCTATATTACTAATTATTACTGGTTTTATTATCCAAAATATTATCTCTAAAATAATTGAAAAGTACATTACAAAATGTTATAATAAGAATAATTGAAGGTGATATCAATGGCTAAAACTAGCAAACAAACTAAAAGAAGATTAATTATTTTTGGTGGATTATCCGTTTTAGCCATCATCTCTTTTATATCAAGTCTAATAAAATATACTTTTGATATAAAAAAATTAAAAGATGAAGAAACACAATTAACTTATGAATTAAATGAATTAAAAATAGAATCTGATAACCTTAAAAGTGAAATTGAAAAGTTAAAAGATCCAGAATATATTGCTAGATTTGCTAGAGAAGAGTTTTCTTATTCTAAACAAGATGGTGAGTATATTATAAAGATTGATGAAAAAAAACCTGAAATAGTTGAAAATAACACAAGTCAAACAAACGATATGTATAAATATATTATAACAGCAATTGGATTAATTCTAATTTGTATAATTATATATATATTAAAAAAATAATAAAAACCCTGTTTCTATATGTGAAATGGGGTTTTTATATTCTTTTAAATATTTTTATTTACCAAACTTTATCATTTTATATTTTATAATTTAAAGTCATTTATTATCTCATCTTCCATATTTTTTCCATCAAAATATAATTTACTTTTATATTTACAGATTTTTGCAACTATATTTGAAGGAAAAATTCTAACTAAACGATTATAATCAGTAATAATATCATTGTAATACTTCCTAGAAGCAACAATTTCAGCTTCTGACTCTGCAAGTCCAAGATCTATCTTTATAAATGATTCACTATTTTTTAGCTCTTCATGTTCTTCTTTAATTTTATTAAATTCATTTATAGCCTCATATAATTGTCTATCAAGTTCAAAATTAGATAATTTTCTTGATCTTAATTTAACAATAATTTCTAAAATATCCCCTTCTATATCTGTATTAGCTTTTATAATACCAATAGATTTATTTAATAAATCAAACCTTTTTCTTAAAGTAGAGTCTATATTAGCTTCTGCCTCATTTATTCTTATAATATAATTTTGATACTTATTATATATATTAATTAAATACATACTAATAACACACAAAATAATAAATATACTAATTGTTATAATTGCTACATACATACTATCACCAATTATATTGTATCACAAAATTTATGTATTTGGAATAAATTCTTGACTATAATTTATTTTCTCATCAAAAGTAATAAAATCAACATAAATCATTAATAATAGTTGCCACTTCCCTGTTGAAGGTTCACTTAATATTATATGATCTCTACCTGATTGTTCTATTATACCAGTAAATTCTCTATCTCTAAACTCATTAGAATCTGGGAAAGTCATATGCACACGCACTTGTTTTCCTTTATTTAACCTTAAAATATTTTCAATATAAGATTGCTCCATTGGAATATCAACCTGATTGTTAACCATATAATTAGGACTAACAGATTGATTTGGAGTTACATTATTGCCAGAATATATTGGATTTCCTGGAAAAGTATTATTATTATAATAAGCATTATTCATAAAATCATCCTTTCAATAAATATTTTATGACATCATTACCTATTTATGATATAATTCCTTATGGAGGATAGATATATGAAAGTAAATGTTGGAATATCAAATAGACATGTACATTTGAATAGAGAAACTTTAGATTTATTATTTGGGGATAATTTTGAATTAGAAATCCTGAAAGAATTATCACAAAAAGGGCAATTTGCTAGCAAGCAAACTGTTACTATTAAAGGACCAAAAGGACAAATTGAAAATGTTCGTATTTTAGGCCCAGTGAGACCATATAATCAAATTGAAATTAGTAAAACCGATTCATTTAAATTAGGATTAAATCCACCTATTAGAAACTCTGGAGACTTATCAGGAAGTGAAAAAATTACTATTATTGGACCAAATGCAGAAATTACGCTTAATGAAGGATGTATAATTGCAACAAGACATATACACATTTCATTTGATCAATTATCTAAACTAGGGCTTAAAAATAATGATATGGTTGCTATAAAAACAAATACTGAAAAAAGCTCTATTTTGTATAATGTTTATTTAAAAGCAAGTGAAGATGCTACTTTTGAATTACATTTAGATACAGATGATGCAAATGCAAATATGTTAAAGCAAGGAGATGAGGTCGAGATAATTTATGAATAATTATAAAGTATGTAACAAATGCAAAGGTTTCAATTATCAAAGTATTATTGAAAAAATTAAACAATTTGACAAAGATGCTACTATATCTATTGGATGTCAAAATTTCTGTGGTATAGGTAGAACAAAAGCCTTTATAATTTTAAATAATTTACCAATAATTGCCAACACAGAAGATGAATTAATAGATAAAATTAAAGAAAAAATAAAATAATAATTAAAAAATATAACTCAAGGAATTAATCTTGAGTTATATTTTTTTAGACATAAAGAGGTTTTCTACTTACAAAACTACTAATTACATCATCTTTCAATTCATAATTAACTATGGTATTTCTACTTAAACTTTTTTTAACATCAATAAGTCTTTGATTAGAAGAACCACGATATTTATAATCGTAGGATTTTAAATCAATATTAAATTTACCATCCACTAAAACATCAATGTTATATAATAATTCTAGTATTTTTTTATTGATTTTTCCCATTGCTAGTAATGCTTCAAATGTAAAACCTGTATAACACCAGACATTAAGTCCTATACTTTGTGCATATTCAGCAATTTCCAAGCAAGCATCAACCTGAAAGAAGGGATCACCACCAGATAATGTAATTCCATCTTGAAGTTGTAAATAAGACAATTCTTTCTTTAAGTCATCAACATTTTTTCTGAATCCACCATTAAAATCATGAGTTTGAGGATTATGACAACCCTTACAATTATGTGAACAGCCCTGTGTCCAAATAACTGTTCTAAGTCCCTCACCATCCACAATACTATCACTTTGTATTTCTCTTGCTAATCTAATTTCCATTATTTTTCACATTCTTTTATATCAAGTAATCCTTGTTTCCCGTGTTTAACACGATCTCTTTCCTCTGCCTTTTTACCATTATTAAATCTTTCAGTAGTCCCAACTAAATAACCAGTAATTCTTCTAATTCTTTCAAAACCTACGCCTTCTCCAATTTTCTTATCTTTCATAAAACTTCCTCCTTCATTTATCAATTTTACTTAGTATCTTCTACAGAAATGCCTTCAAATTCACGACGACCACATCCAGGGCATACATCACCTATTACACCAACATATCCACAAACAGGATCCCTGTCTACAGGGTGATTAATTGCTCCATAACCAATACCTGCTTCTTTCATAGTTCTAACTATTTTTTCAAATACATCAATGTTATTAGTTGTATCTCCATCTAGTTCAATATAACTAATATGTCCTGCATTTGTAAATGCATGATATGGAGCTTCTGTTTTAATTTTATCAACAATTGAAATATTATAATAAACTGGTACATGAAATGAATTTGTATAATAATCACGATCAGTTATCCCCTTAATTTTTCCATATACCGCTTTATCTATTTTAACAAATCTACCAGATAATCCTTCAGCAGGTGTTGCTAAACATGTAAAGTTTAAATTATATCTCTCAGTATATTCATCACATTTTTTTCTCATAAACGAAATTATTTCAATACCTAATTTCTGAGCATCCTTACTTTCACCATGGTGTTTACCAGTTAAAGCTTTTAAACACTCAGCAAGTCCAATAAATCCTATACTTAATGTTCCATGTTTTAATACTTTTCTTAATTTATCATTAGGTTTCAACTTTTCACTATCAAGCCATACACCAGACCCTAAAAGGAAAGGAAAATTATATACCTTTTTACTACATTGAATCTCAAATCTTTCTAATAATTGATCTTTAACTAAATCAAGTAACTCCTCTAATTCCGCATAAAAACCTTTCATATCTGCTTTATCACTATTAACAATACCATGTTTAATACCAAGTCTTGGTAAATTGATTGTGGTAAAAGACAAATTTCCTCTACCAGGAGTTACTGATTTATCAGGTGAAACATGATTAGCTAATACCCTAGTCCTACATCCCATATAACCAACTTCAGTATTAAAATCACCAGGTTTATAATATTGTAAATTATATGGCGCATCAATAAATGAAAAGTTTGGAAATAATCTTTTTGCAGATACCTTACAAGCTAATCTAAACAAATCATAATTTGGATCTTGCTTATTATAATTTACTCCTTCTTTTACTTTAAAAATAGATATTGGGAAAATAGGAGTTTCGCCTTTTCCTAAACCAGCATCTACAGCAAGCAAATAATTTTTCATAACCATTCTACCTTCTGGAGAAATATCTGTTCCAAAATTTATAGAAGAAAATGGTACTTGAGCACCAGCCCTGGAATGCATTGTATTTAGATTATGAATAAAAGCTTCCATAGCTTGATAAGTTTTTCTGTCAGTTTTATTTAAAGCACTATCATACGCTTTTTCAAATATTCTTTTTAATTGCATAGTATCTTTTTCAAATTGATTAAAAACACTAAGATCAACATTAATACTTTCTAACTTATCAATTTCTTTAGAAATTTTATCCATATTAACAAAATTTAAAAACTCCGAAAAATCTAATAAATCATATATATCTTGCTTTAATTGTTTCTTAAATGTCAGTAATACTCCTGGTGCCATATAATAATCAAATGCAGGGATACTTTGCCCACCATGTTGATCATTTTGGTTAGATTGAATTGCAATGGCAGCAAGGGCACCATAACTCATAATATCATTAGGTTTTCTTAAAAAACCATGACCTGTAGTAAATCCGTTTTTAAATAACTTATTTAAATCTATTTGCATACAAGTAGTTGTTCCCATTGGCAAGAAATCCATATCATGAATATGTATATCACCACTATCATGTGCATTAGCAAATTTAGGTTTCATTAAATAAGATTTTGCAAATTCTTTAGATACGGTACTACCATAATGAAGCATTGTACCCATAGCTGAATTTCCATCAACATTAGCATTTTCCCTTTTTGAATCTTCTTCACTTGCTGATTTTAAGCCCAATCCCTCAAGTGCTTTTAAAAATTTATGCATCTTTTTTTCATCTGAAAACATCTTTCTTGATTGATTTCTTCTTTCACGATAATCCGCAAAAGATTCATAAACATCTATATAACCTTTATTATTTAAAACATCTTCAATAATATCTTGAATTGTTTCAATTTTAATCTTTTCTGCATCACTATATTCTCTGTTTATTCTATTAAGAACAGCTTCATAAACTTTATGAATATCCTTTTCAGTATATTTTTTTACTTCAATCTCCTCTTTATCAAAAGGTTGTTCTGAAGAAACACTATCAAATCCTTTTTTTATAGCAAGAGCTATTTTTGTCCCATCAAAATCAACCTTTTTACCATCTCTTTTAATAACAATTAAATTATTAATTTTTTCTTCTACTGCTACCATAATTCCTCCTACTTTATTACGACTTAATTATAGTATATATGCTGGCATTTGTCAAACCCTTATATATCTTATAATTAAGTAACTTTTGATATTTTGATTAAAACAAATAATTTGTTTTTTTATTTTTTTTACAAAAATGTCTTGTTTTTGATTTATTGAATTTATTACCAATTATATTTTAATTATTTGCCAAAAACATCATTTGCTTATTTCATTTGAATATTTTATATTTTTTAAAAAATTGTGTAAATTAATTTTACATATATAGCATTTTTTTAATTTAGCACCACTTTTTACATAACAAACAAATGTTCAAATATTTTTTTATCTTATTTTGAATATATTTATTTAGGTGGTATTTTATGAAAAAAGTCTTAATAGCTATTCTATTTTGTTTTATACTAGCAGGATGTCACTACAAACAAAAAAATAAATATATAGAGAGCATTATTGAAAAGAAAGAAAATTGCCTAGTAGGGATTACATACCCTGTAACAAATATAAAAAAATTAGATAATGAATTAAAAAAATATATAAAAAAGTCATATGAATATATTAATACTAATACAAAAGAATTAAATATTGATTATACTTATAATGAAATATCAGAAAGATATATAAATATTACATTAAAGAGAACTATACTCACCGATAATAATAGCTATGATATAGCAACATACATTTATGATAAAAAAAACGATAATTTTCTAAATCTAGCAAGCATTATTAGTAAAGACTCATACCAAACAATAAATAAAATAATAGAAAAAAATAATTTACCTATTTCAAAATACGAAAAGGCTGTTTTTGATGAAAACTATATATATTTATATATCAATATAGATGATGATATAAAAACAGTTAATATCCCTATTCATGATACAGAAATATTAATAGACTTACCTATCACAAATATTAATACTAAAGAAATTACTGACAAAACACCTAAAACTAAAACAATTGACCCTTATAAACCTGTAGTTGCATTAACTTTTGATGATGGTCCAAGTAAATATACCAAAGCTATATTAAATATTTTAAAAGAAAATGATGCAAATGCAACTTTCTTTATATTAGGAAATAAAGTTAAATATTATAGTGAAACAATAAATATAGCTCTTGAAAATGGTAATGAAATTGGTAATCATTCTTATGATCATAAATCATTAGATAATTTAACTATTAATGAAATCTTAAGTGAAATAAACAAAACTCAAGATATCATTTATGAATATACAAACTATACACCAAAATATTTAAGACCAACATATGGTAATACAAGTAAAAGATTAAAAGATAATACTCCATTAGAAATAATACTATGGAATGTTGATCCAGAAGATTGGAAGTATAAAAATAGTAAAACGATTGCAAATAAAGTACTAAAAAAAACAAAAGATGAATCTGTTATTCTTATGCATGACACAAAAGAAAGAACATTAAATGCTCTAAAAATAATTATTCCTCAGTTAAAACAACAAGGATATCAATTTGTTACCATCAGTGAATTAAAACAAGTACAAAAAATAAGAAAAAATTTAGGTATTAAAAATGAATAGCAATGATAAAGAAATTAGTATCATAAATGAACAGTTACTTGCAACATTTTTATTTATATGTACATTAATCATATCTATATTACTGAATTATGATAAAAAAGAAAAATTAAAGGGAAACAAAGGATTATTTAGTAGTAATACATCAAAAAACATTGCTATTATAAATAGAATTGCAGTTATTATAATTGTTATATTTTATATTTATATTGATAAAGAGAATATTGATATTACTAAAGAGAAAAAACAAAACCTAAAATTTGCATACCTTCAGTTATTTGTAGAAGCTATTACTATTATAGCTGCCCTTATTGCTTTATACATAACAATTAAAAGTAATAATCAAATAATTGATATTGAAAACCCAAATGTATAAAAAACTCACATTTGATATGTAAGTTTCACGTATTTTATCATAATTTTTAAAGTGTCTTTTGATTTTTCAATTGATTTTTTATTTCATCACTGTTATTTTGCTTCTTCAGTAGCACGAACTTCACGGATAACAGTAACTTTTATAGTTCCTGGGTATTGCAATTGTTCTTCTATTTTATTTTTAATATCACGTGCAATTTTGTAACTTCCTAAATCATCTATTTCATCAGGTTTAACAATTACTCTAAGTTCCCTACCAGCTTGTACAGCAAATGTTTTTTCAATACCTTCCATTTCATTGCCTATAGCTTCTAACTCTTGAAGTCTTTTAATATAGTTTTCAATAGAATCATTTCTAGCACCTGGTCTTGATGCAGATAAAGCATCTGCAATAGCAACTAATTCAGCAATAATACTTTTTGCTTCTGTATCACCATGATGGGATTCAATAGCATTAATAACAACATCTGATTCCTTATACTTTTTAGCCAAATCACGACCTAACTCAACATGTGATCCCTCTATTTCATGATCAATTGCTTTACCTATATCATGTAAAAGTCCAGCCCTTTTTGCAAGTGTAACATTCTCACCAATCTCAGCTGCCATAATTCCTGTTAAATGTGCTACTTCAATGGAATGTGTCAAAGCATTCTGACCAAAACTTGTTCTAAAGTGAAGTCTTCCTATCAATTCTACTAATTCAGGTTCAACTTTAGTTATTCCAAGTTCAAACAATGCTGCTTCACCATATTCCATTATTTTTACTTTCATATCTTTTGAAACTTTATCATATAACTCTTCAATTCTAGTAGGATGTATTCTTCCATCCTTAATTAAAGATTCAATAGTTACTCTTGCTATTTCTCTTCTTAAAGGATCAAAGCTAGACAAAACTATTGCTTCAGGTGTATCATCAATAATTAAATCAACACCGGTAACTGCCTCAATAGTTCTAATATTTCTACCCTCTCTACCAATTATTCTTCCCTTCATATCATCATTAGGAAGATTAACAACAGTAACTGTTTGCTCACCAGCAACATCACCAGCATACTTTTGCATAGAGGAAACAAGCAAACTCTTAGCCTTCTTATCAGCCTCTAATTTTGCAGTTGCTTCTCTTTCTTTAATATAACCAGCTACTTCAAGATTCATCATCTCTTCAACCTTTTTTAGAATTAAATCCCTTGCCTCGTTTTTTGTAAACTTTGCTATAATTTCAAGTTGTTCTAATTGTTTTTTTCTTAACTCCTCCACCTTACTTTGTTCTTCCTGAACTTCTCTTTGTTTCATAATTATATTATTTTCTTTTTCATCTAAAAGTAATTCTCTATTTTGAAGCATTTGTTCTCTTCTATCCATATTACCTTCCCTAGTAATAAGTCTATCCTCAGCTTCCTTCACTTCATTCTTTTTTTCTCTAATTTCTTTATCAGCTTCGTTTTTTAATTTATAAGTTTCTTCTTTTGCCTCTAAAATTTGATCTCTCTTTATTTTGTCAGCATCCTTTTTTGCATTTTCAAGCATTTTCTCTATTTTTTTAGATGTACTATTTTTTCTAACATAATTAACTATAATAACTATTATTATTCCAATAAAAAGTCCAATTAAGACTAGCAATATGGGGAATAAAATATTATCCATTTTATACCTCCATCTATTTTATAGAAAATTTTTAAATAATCATTCCTATACTTCTATTTTAATGTTTAATCAAACATAAGTCAAGAAAAACAAAAAATGAATAATACATTTATAATAATTTATACAAATGTATTATTCACTTTATTATTTTATTAATTTTTATCACTTTATCTCAGTACATTTTTGCATTGAAACTTGCAACATTATTGCAGATGTAGCATATATGATTGCAAATATAACAAATATAATCATTATAAACTGAGTATTTGTAAATGCCATAAGAATAAATAAGATATTGCTTATTACTCTGCCAATACACAATGCTGTTTCAACACTAAAAAAGTATTCCACTTTATATTCTTGTTTAATTGCTTTAATATTTGAAAAACCAAATATATTTTTTTCATTTATTAAATCAGTCAAACCTTTTGATATAGTTTGAAACAAATTATATAGCACAATTGTTATAAAATTACAATTTAATAACATAATGCAAAGCAAAACAATTGTAGTAAATGATGTAACAACCATTAGAGGAACATAATATTTATTTTTAATGATTTTAATAAATAATATACCTATTATTACTGAAATAACACTAAAAATTGATGTAAAAATACCTAAACTTATACTTTCTGAAAATACTTTAATTATATAAATTGTAATAACATAAGATAAAGCACCCTCAGAATATGTCAATCCTGCACAAACTTTCATAGCCATTATATTTTTAAATCCTTTATTATTTTTTACTATATCTTTAAACTCTTTAAAATTAGTTTTATTACTCTTTGGAATATTAGTATCTTTAAATAAATTTGAAAGAATAATTTCAAAAATAACTATAAATAAAGCAAATATTGTTGCATTTATAAATCCAGATTTTTGTATCATTCCACCAAATATTAAAGGAAAAATTATTGAAACTATATTTTTTGCAGCTGTGAAAACTCCAACATATTTTGTTCTATCTTTATTATCAACACCATCAGATTCAATCATATTATATACGGAATAATAAAAACCTTCCTCTAAACCATATAATAGCCCCATTAAATAAATATAATCTACTACTTTTTCTTTAAGAATAATTATTGATAGAAAATATACAAAATATAAAACTATTCCTATTTTGAGAAAAACTATCCTACCCTTTGATTTGCAGTAATTTCTAGCAAAAAACATTACAACCCAAACAGTAAACATTGCCACCAATTTATATATTCCGAGAGGTAATATATTACTATTAGATACTTTAATAAAGTATAATACTAAAAATACATCAACAAAATTATTTAAAATACTCTTGAGCAATCTAAGTAAAAATAATATTTTATAATTATTTAACTTTTTAATCATACAAATAATCCTTTAAATAGTTAATTACACCATCATTATTATTATCAAATTTTGTAATATCTTTGGCCTTTTCTTTAACTCCCATTAGAGCATTTGATAGGGCTACTCCGTATCCACATTTTTCTAACATATCAATATCATTTAAACCGTCTCCAAAAGCAATTATTTCATCATTAGAAATATTAAGATGCTTTGCAAGCAATTTTATACTATTATATTTCGAACATCCATTTGGAATTATTTCTATCCACTTTTTATCTGAAAATGAATCTTGCATTAGCATCATATTTAATTCAGGCATTTCTTTTACCATTTTATTATAAAGTTTTATTACAGCATCATTATTTTTCATTGAAATAGATGCATGTGATATATTTTTACAACTATTTATAATATAATCTTTATCTTTAGTAGTTTTAATCAATTTACTATCTGAATTTGGTGTTTCATCCGAATATTTATAAATGGTGTTTTTATCACAAAAATATATGTAACGACAGTTTTCATCATAATAATTAAATAATTTAATTGCCGTATTTTTAGAAATAGAATTTACATATATTGGTTTATCAACTCTATTATCATAAATACAAGATCCAGTATCTGTTATTATATAATTAGCAAAATTAGCACCATCTGTTGCATTAACGGCAGATGCATAAATTCTTCCCGTAGCAATAGTAATAATATAACCCTCTTCTTTTAATTTCATTAAATATTTCTTAGTAGCCGTTGATACCTTTTCACTATCAGTCAAAATAGTACCATCTAAATCTACCACTATCATCTTAACCAAAAATATCACTTCCTATTTATATTGCATATAGATTTACATTGCATTTACTATAATTGTCTATTAATTTACTTTGATCAGAATTCAAAATAAATTTTGAATATCTAAGTTCACACTTAAATTTTTCTGCTTCATTTTATATTAATTTCATAAACCATATTCCCAACTACATCATAAGTCTTATTATTTATATTTACTAGCTTCTAGTGTATAAAGAAAGAACATCATATTGATGTTACCAATCTTTATCTTCTAAATCCACCAAAAGATTGTGTATTCTTATAATCATCTTCTTCAGCCATTATTCCATTGCCAAGAAAATCAATTATAGCCTTTGCTTGTTCTTCACCTTTTGTATCAATAAGCTTCTTTAATAAAGCTGCACCACCTAGTGAAGCAATAACAGATTTAGGATATTTTTTTACCCAATCCGGCAAATCATCAAGACTTTGCTTTCGACCAGACTCAAAATTAATTTCATCTTTCTTTTTTTCATCTAAAAATTGTTTTGTAGATTGAATAGTAGAAAACTGCATTCTTAATTGATCCAACTTATCACATATTTCCTGTGGCAATCTCTCATCTTCGTCCCAAGCTGATTTATTAATTAAATCTTTATCTAAAACAGTATACATAAAATTTTGAACTATTGGCATTAGATTTGAATCTCCTGCAAAAGTATTTGCTATAAACTGAATATATCCATCTAAAGAAGTTATATCAACACTTTCTGGTTCATTTGCATACTCATCACTTAATTCTTCATATAGCATTCCCGGAACTCCAATATTTTCACTAACATATCTTGTACTTTCAATATTAGAATTGTGAAAATCAATTTTATTGTTTTCTTTCTTTATATCTATTTTTTCATAATCACCTTCACCATTTACCTCTAATGAAATAGAATCACCATTGGGCATATATGAAAGTAATTTTTTCATATCTTCATCAGCTGAATACCAACTTAAATTTCTTGTACAATCTAATTCTACTGAATCATTATTTATCTCACTATTATCAAAGTCAAATCTTATTATAGAATTTGGGATAATCATTTTTGCTAATTTATGAAATTCTTTAGGATGGGCTCCTTTATATTTTATACTGAAATCTCCACTCCAACTCATTTAAATCAACCTTTCTTATATTATTTCATTTTCATTATTACTTATACTAGCAAAAGTTCTATTTTTTAACTCTTTATATAAATCACTTTTACTAAATACCTCTTCATTAGCTCCTTTAGCTACGACTTTTCCTTTATCAAGAACAATTACTCTATCAGCAATATCCATCATTTCTGGTTTATGCGTAACCATTATTATAGTATGATCTTGTTTTAAATCCTTTAATATTTCACTAACTATGGTTGTTGAAGCAGGATCTATATTACTCGTAACCTCATCAAATAATAATATTTCAGCTTTTGTAAGCAAAGCACGGGCAATTGCTAGCAATTGTTTTTGACCATCAGATAATAATCTTTCATCACTTTTAATAATAGTATTATATCCTTTCGGCAAAGACATTATAAAATCATGTATTCCTACTCTCTTACAAGCCTCAATTTGATTTTTATAACTACTATCAATTAGTGACAAATTATCCCTTATACTCATTTCAAATACAAATGGTTTTTGAAAAACCCCAGAAACATTTGAAGAATAGACTTTTCTATTATAATTATAAATATTTTCATCATCTATTAAAATACTTCCTGATTTTATTCTATCTAACCTATATAATAGATTAACAATCGTCGTTTTACCAGAACCACTATGTCCTACAATGGCTGTGATCTCATTAGGATATATTTTAAAAGAAGCATTATTTAATATCAATTTATTTTTTATCTCATAATTTACTTTATCAAATACTACTACACCGCTTATATAATCATTTGTGATATCCCCAAAATCAATATTATTAACAGATGTATAATCTAATATATTCTTTATTCTCTTAACTCTAATTCCATAATTACTTAAATTTAATAAATATGTAAGCATAGAGTCTGTACAAGTTATAGTTAATTCAAAATAACTTATTAATAAAACTAATTTATCTATAGTCATTTTACCATTTGTAACTAAATAAGCTAAAAATATATATAATATTATCTTACCAATATATACAATATATGGCATAACACAATATCTATTTGTTAAAGCATTTCTTTTACCTTTATATTCTTGTATCCACCTATTTCTTGTTTTATCTAATTTTTTATTCAAATTAGGCATCATATTTAATGATTTTACTTGTTTTAAATTTACTAACATCTGATTTAAAGTATCAATAACTTTATCTTCATATTTTCTAGTACCTTCATAATATTTAGACACTTTTTTAGAATTGTTATTCATAAGTATCAAATATATTACATCTATTACCAAAGCCATTAATGCTGCAATCACATTGTAAGAACTAAAAATTACAAAGATTACAATTAACTGTAAAAAACGCATTAACGATTCAGAAGCCGCATCAATTACATCAACTAAATATCTAACATCATCACTTGTTGTATCAACAATTTTTCCCTTAGAAATTTTATTAAAAATAGAATCATTATTTGCCACGTGTTCAAATAATTTTTTTTGTACCTCTAAATGATAATAATTAGCTAAAACGGTATATGTATTATAGTTCCAATTTAACATTGTAAAATAAATTACATAAAATATTAAATACAAAACTACATAATACCAAATTCCATTAAAATTATTATTTGTAATAGTAGCAATTATACCAGATGTTGCAATTGGTGGTAATAAATTGGCTAAATTATATAAACAACAACTAACAAACATTTGAATAACTACAGAAAATTTACCATTAGCAATTTTTAATAATGTTCTTAATGTATAAAAATACCTTTTCATAAAAAATCTATTTTATATCCTTATCATATTCAATATCTGTTACATCATATTTTTGTCTATTAGAAATAAAGCCTAATAGTTTTTGAGAACCCCATCCTATAAATGCTAAAACAAAGAAATATATGACTCCAAATATTGTAAACGTTGGTTTAGATTCTTGAAATAATCCAAGTATTGCAGCACCAGCACTCATTGATGTAACAATTGTTAAACTATTAACCGATTTACTTGTAACATCCGATTTTACACCATCAAATAACTTTTGAGCCGAAGAAACATAATTTTTAGTCATATCCCATAAAGCCTTAATATAATCAAGTGTATCTCTTAATGTTTCATATCTATAACCAGAGATTGCTAAGAATTCAGCAAGTTCTGGATCATTTTTAGCAATTTTTTCTCTTGTAGAAATGTATGTACTCATTTGTTTTATTCTTCCATCAATTAAATTGATTGTTTTGGCATATCCTTCTATCTTAGTTGCAAACTTAACAATATCAGCACCCTTAACTTTTGCTATTTCCTTAACCTTATCAATTTTTTCCCAAATTATTCTATGAATATTTAAATATCTATGTAATTGTCCCTTAAATTCACGAATAAAAACTTGTTCTTCAATATATCTTTCAATATTATCAAGTGATTGCTTCTTATTATTTATAAAATAATATTTATCTCCTCTAACAACATCATATTTCTCACTTTGAAATTCAAAATATTTTTGTTTTTCTGTACGTGAAAGCAATTCTGATATCTCATCCTTAGAAGCATTATCACATACAATAAAATATGGATAAACTGTTTCAATATTTGCAAGTTCTTTTGGTACAGGTGCACCTAAAGAAAACAAATAACTAAATGCTGGTGATAATTTATTTTCATAATAATCAGTAACTTCATCAATATCAGCAAATAAAGTATCTTCATGAACATTGTTATTATTTAAAACAATTAAACCATCTTCAAATATTGTAACCGTTATACTATATGAAGTTGTAAATTTAATATATTCTTCACCAGATACACCGTAATCAATTTTACCTATTGATAGTTGTTTTCTATATTCCATCAATTTATTCTCATCCAAATCAAGTTTTGATTTACAATTTCTCAAAAAATCATATATTTCTGACAATTGTAACATTGTTCTTTGAAACCATCCACCTATATAAACATTACTTATATTCATTTCTACACCTCTTCTTTATACTTCTTTTGAAAAAAACTTAGCATCATTTACTACAAATCCATATTTTTTATAACATTCATGTGCTGGAACCCTAAAATTATTAGACCATAATTCCATAGCCACACAACCATTTTCCCTACATATATTTGTACATTCATCAAGCATTTTAGTAGCTATATTATGCCTACGATATTCTGGTTTTACACATACATGATTAAGTATTGCATATTTATTCATTTTTTCATAAATAGTTGGAATAATTGTAATTTTGGTATGAGCAATAATTTTACCATCAACAATGCCTACTAAATATATTTGATTTTTGTCATCTTTTGTCTCATTAAATACCTTTAAGGCATAATCTAGACTAGTTTTTTCCTCAAAACACTCATTACATAGTAATATAATACTTTCTACATCATCAACTTTTGCAATTCTAAAAATTATATCCACTATAGAAATCCCCCTCCTACTATATATTTAATATAACAATTTAATACAATTTTTGTCAAATTTCTCACATAATAAGTGTAAAGAAAAATGTAAACATAAAGCGTTTACATTTAATATTATTTATTCTCTTCTATATCATCATTAATAATTTCTTCTTCTATCTTTTTACCATTAACATCATAATAGTCTCTAATTTTCTTTTCAAGTTCTTCTCTTAAAGCTGTATTTTTTCTTAGTAATTCCTTAACATTTTCCTTACCTTGACCTAGTTTTTCACCGTTATATGAATACCAAGCACCACCTTTTTCAATAATACCAGCTTCACTTGCTAAATCTACAATTTCACCTTCCAAAGAAACACCCTCACCATACATAATATCAACTACGCAACTTTTAAATGGTGGAGCCATTTTATTCTTAACAACCTTAATTGCTGTTTTATTACCAACTATATCAGTTCCTAATTTTATTTGTTCTGCTCTTCTAATATCAAGTCTAATAGAAGCATAAAATTTTAGTGCCCTTCCACCTGTAGTAGTTTCTGGATTTCCAAACATTACACCAACTTTCTCACGAAGTTGATTAATAAAGATTGCAATTGTATTAGTTTTACTAATTACACCCGATAGTTTTCTTAATGCTTGACTCATCAATCTTGCTTGAAGACCAACATGTGAATCACCCATTTCACCTTCTATTTCAGCTTGTGGAACAAGAGCAGCAACAGAATCTATAACTATTATACTAATAGCGCCACTTCTAACCAATGCCTCACAAATTTCTAATGCTTGTTCTCCATTATCAGGTTGTGACAACAATAATTCATTTATATTTACACCTAATTTTGCCGCATATTGTGGATCTAGAGAATGCTCTGCATCAATAAAAGCCGCCCTTCCACCTTTTTTTTGGGCCTCAGCAATTGCATGTAATGCAAATGTTGTTTTTCCACTTGATTCTGGTCCAAAAATTTCTATAATTCTTCCCTTTGGATATCCACCAATACCCAAACATATATCTAATGATAATGAACCACTTGATATAACATCAATTTCTCTATGTTCATGATCACCCAACTTCATGACAGCACCCTTACCAAATTGCTTTTCAATATCAGCAAGTACTTGACTTAAAGTATTATCTGTTGATGTTTTTGCCATCATTATTCCTCCCTCTTACATTACCATTGTATAATATATTTTTATTTATGTCAATACCAAAAACAAACATTTGTTTGTAAAATTTTGGCATTATAATTTTACTAAAAAACAGAATCTTCTAACTAGATTTGAAAATTCTGTTTTTTCATTTAACCAAATACTAATTTTCGGTAAAAATATCTTTTGTCATATTATAATACTGAATTGCTGATATAACTGATAAAACAGTTGCTACAATAAGCAGGAATTCTGAAACTTTAATATTAAGTAATTCGAATGGCATATTATAAAACAATGTTAAAGCAATACCTACCATCAAGCAAATAGTTTTAACTTTTCCTGTTTTTATAGCCCCAATAACTTTACCCTTATTTCCTGATACCATTTTTAAGGCATTTACAATACTATCCCTAATAATTAGTATAACAGGTACTATTGGATGTATGAATCCCGATGCTGCTAGTATAACTAAACAAGGATTTACTAAAACTTTATCCGCAATTGCATCAAGCATTTTTCCAAAATCAGTAACACAATTCATCTTTCTTGCCAAATAACCATCTAATAAATCTGTTACTGATGCAACTATAAATATAACACCGGCTATAATATATTTCATGTCAATAACAATAAGTTCATTGACAAACAATTTTGGAAGTGCTATACCAAGGGCATCAAATGGCATTAACAAAATAGTTATTAATAAAAAAGATAAAATAATTCTAAATATTGTTAACTTATTTGGTAAATTCATAAAAATCCTTCCTTCTAGTTAATTATATTAGTTGGTTCATCAGTTTTCTTATCATTAGGATTAGATTTACCAACTGAACAAACACATAATACAATAATAACAGATAATATTACAAAAGCAATTATATATATTATCCACATAGGAATAAAAAATTTCCCTTTTCTCTCTATTGTATATGGTGACATTATCTTTTCTTCTTTTTCCTTATCATCATGCAATGTTTTCTTTCTAGCATTCTTAATATCATCAACAGATATTTTTGATGTAAAATCAAACAAATACTCATTAAATTCATCTACCATATCTTCATAATCAAGTCCTAAATATTTTGCATAATCTCTAATGAAAAATTTCAAATAAAATACATCTTTAAATGCATCCATATTTCCATTTTCCATATCTTCTATTTGTGATGGTCTGGTTTTTAAATCTTCAGCAGCTTCTTCAATTGAAATACCAATATTTTCTCTAGCTTCTTTTAATTTTTCACCAATTTCTTTCACCATGCACCTACTTTCTATAACAAACAAAAAAATAATACTTTATAAGCCATGTTCTGTAACCTGTTAAGGCGACAAACATTTATCTATGAGTTTCCTCATCTAATCCTCAATTCTTAATTATCTTAGATTAGTTCCCCTACCAAATTTGGGTTTCTTGCTCGAGGGGTTTACCGCGTTCCACTTCTGCATATTTCTACGCAGCATCGTCACTATGGCACTTTATGCCTACTAAAATCATATCATATGACTTAGATTTATTCAGCTCCGTTAGTAATTACTTACTACCATAGGTTATTTATTCCCTATGCACGATCACTACAATCATCACAGATTGTGCAAGCATGGACTTTCCTCTACATCATCAAAAATGCAGCGTTTGTCAAAATATTATTCTTTTCCGTAAACTAATTTTTCTAAATTTGATAATCTTCTAAGTATATCCGCATTATTTATTTCAGTTGTATTTCCATCTTTCACAACATCTAGTTTTGTTTTTAAAATACGAATATCTTGTTTTAAACGAATATTATCCTCTACTAATTCCTTTTTTTCTGATTCAAGTTCTTTAATTATCTGATTATATTCTTCATAATCTCTAATTATCATATCAAGAAATTTATCAACTTCTTGTGGACGATAACCTCTTGTATCAAATTTAAACTCTTTTTCTAAAATATCTTTAGTTGTAAGTAGTATTCTCTCCTGACACATAAAAATCACCTCTTTTTATCCAAATATATTTTCTCAAAAAATAATTAATTTGTCAATGTCTACAAAGTGTAAAATAAAACTACTTATATCTTTTTCTTAATAAGTAGTTTCTTTGTACATATTTTATATCACTAATCATTTCATCAAAAATACTTTGTATATGATCATTATCCGTCATAAACATAGCCTCCCTATATTAAAAATAACACATTTAAGTCTTTTTTTGGGGATTTCGACAAAACTAGCTAATAGTTGTAATATTTATAGAAATTTTTTTAAAATTATAGTATAATGTTTTAAGGTGATATTTGTGAATTATCCGAATGGTTCGTCAAAAAAGTACATTTCAAATATTAATTACAAAAACAGAGGTATGAATTTAGAAGATGATATAAATACCACTAATGAATACTACTTAATTAATGATATTGCCGTCATACATAAAAAGCCTACTCCAATTACCATTGCAAAAGTAGATTATAAAACAAGAAAAGATGCTACTATAAAGGAGGCTTATTTTAAAGTTCCATCAACAACTGACTATAATGGAATATACAAAGGAAAATATATTGATTTTGAAGCAAAAGAAACAACTATTACCAAATACTTTCCCTTAAGAAATATTCATAAACATCAAATTGAGCATCTGGAAAAGATAATTAAACATGGTGGTGTTGCATTTTTAATAATTAGATTTTCAAAAATAAATAAGACTTTTTTGCTTATGGCCTATGATTTAGTTAAATATATTAACGAGTATAGAAAAAGTACTATACCTTTTGAATATATTAATAAGGTAGGATACCTAATTACTGAAAAATTTAATCCTAGATTAGATTATTTAAAAATCATTGATGAAATTTATTTTAAAGGAGAATAGATATGAAGAAGACTAAAAAGGAAATAAAAAAGACAAACCCAATTGATAAGATACAAATAGTAAAAAAGAAAAAGGTTAAAAATGATAGTGTAAAAAAGAAAACAGATAATATAAGCAAGAAAAAAACTCGTAAAGAAAAGATTAAATTTGCTTTAAAAATAGCTCTCATTGTTTTTATTTCACTATTTATTATTGGAATAATTGCAGCAAGTATATTTATGTATTCCATTATAAAGCATGCTCCTGAGTTTAATCCAGATGAACTTTACCAAAAGGAAGCTTCAATTCTTTATGATACTGATGGTAAAATTATTGCTAAACTAGGAACTGAAAAAAGAGAATCAATTACTTATGAGCAGTTACCAGAAGTTTTAGTAGATGCAATTGTAGCTACAGAAGACTCAAGATTCTTTCAGCATAATGGTTTTGACTTACCTAGATTCATTAAAGCATCTTTAGGCCAACTATTAGGTAATTCAAGCGCTGGTGGAGCTTCAACTTTAACTATGCAGCTATCTAAAAATGTTTATACTTCTACTGAAGATGAAGGTATTGAAGGTATAAAAAGAAAATTCACTGATATATATATGTCAATTGAAAAAATCGAAAAGAAATATACTAAGAAAGCAATTTTAGAATTTTATGTAAATTATAATTTTCTTGGGGGAACTTCTGTAATTAATGGTGGTGCCTATGGTGTTGAACAAGCCTGTCTAATATACTTTGGTAAAAGTGCTAAAGATATCAATCTTGCTGAAGCAGCACTTATTGCCGGACTATTTCAAGCTCCATTTTCATATGATCCATACCTTTACCCAGAAGATGCCGAAAATAGAAGACAAACTGTTTTATATTTAATGAAAAGGCATGGTTATATAACTGATGAAGAATATAATGTTGCAAAAGAACTAACTGTTGACAAATTATTACTAAAAGAACATGAATCAACCGGTGGTGAATATCAAAGTTTTATTGATATGGTTGTAAATGATGTTATAGATGAATATGGAGTTAATCCATATGATACCCCTTTAGAGATTTGGACAACTATGGATAGAAAAAAACAAGATCATGTTAATAGTATTATGACTGGTACAGAAAGCCCTGTAACTGGCTTAACTTACGAATGGCAAAATGATGTTGTTGATGCTGGAATTTCTGTAATAGATGTTAAAACTGGTGCAATTGTAGCCATCGGAGGAAGTCGTAAGACAAATGGTGCCCTTCAGTGGAATAATGCAACAATGATTTCAAAACATATTGGTTCAACAGCAAAACCACTTTATGATTATGGTCCAGGAATTGAATTTAAAAACTGGTCTACATATACTCCTTTTACTGATGAACCACATTCATATAGTAATGGTGTAAAAATATCAAACTGGAATTATACATACAATGGTTTCTTAACATTAAGACAATCTGTTAATGGCTCTTGGAATATACCGGCTTTAAAAGCCTTCCAAGCAAATGATCAAGCAAACATCATTAAATTCGTAACAGGTTTAGGGTTAACCCCAGAAATATATTCTTGTGACGAAGGATATAAATTAGATAAAAAGAAATGTATTAATACAGAAAATTCTAACGATGTAGTTGATGCAAAACAATCAAATACATTACATGAATCTCATGCTTTAGGTGGATACGAAGGAGAATCCCCATTAACACTTTCTGCTGCTTATGCCGCCTTTGCTAATGGTGGATACTATATCAAACCTTATAGTTATACAAAAATTGTATTTAGAGATACAGGTGATGTTCATGAAACAAAAGTACAAAAAACAAGAGCAATGAGTGCTGAAACAGCATATATGATAACTGATGTATTAGTATCAACTGTTCCACATGCATTAGGAAGATACTCATATGTAAATGGCGTAACTTATGGTGCCAAAACAGGTACAAGTAATTATCCAGAAGAAATATTCAAAGCTTACAATCTTCCAAGTAATGCAGTTAATGATATTTGGGTTGCTGGTATATCTCCAAACTATTCAATTGCTGTATGGTATGGATATGATCGTGTATACTCTGATTACTATAATGTTATAAGTAGCGGACAAAATTCAAGAATTTTCCAAGCAGTGGCCAAAGGAATATTTACTGAAAAAGCCTCATTTACAAGACCATCAAATGTTGTATCTGTTTCTGTAGAAAAAGAGAGCTACCCTGCTATGCTTCCAAGTGAATTTACACCAGATGATATGAAGACAACAGAACTATTTAAAAGAGGTACAGAACCTACTGAAACATCTAATCGTTATAGTAAATTAAATGATACAGCTAATTTATCTGCAAAAATTGAAAATAACCAAGTTATCATCACTTGGGATAAAATTGATACTCCGGACGCAATAAATCTTGATAAACTTAAAGAATATTTCAAAAAATTATATAAACGAACTGAAGACCAAGAAAAATACCTAAATCAAAGATTATCTTATAATAGTAGTAATATTGGAGAAATTGGATATAATGTATATCTTAAAGATGAAAATGGTAATTTGACTTTATTAGGATTTACAAAAGATAATAGCTATAAATACGATTTAAGTGATAAGGAAGAATATACATTTGTAGTAAAAAGCTGTTATTCAATATTCAAAAATAATATGAGTAATGGAAAAGAAGTTAAAGTTATAAATAAAAAGAAAGAAATTAATATATTATTAAATGGTGACGCTAATACCTCTGTTAATATAAATGAAAAATATAATGAACTAGGTATTAAAGTTACTGAAGACAATGTTGATGTTACTAATAAAGCCAAAATTAATACTTCTATCATAAGAAAATCTGATAACAAAGAAGTAAGTAGTGTTGACACAAGTAAAGTTGATGATTTTGAGATTACTTATAACATCACTTATAATGAAGTATCAAAAACATTAAAGAGAACAGTTTCAATTAAAAATATCAAGCCATTAAATCTTGTAGCAACACCAGATATAAAAGCAATTAAATTAAATTGGGAAGCTACTAATGGAGCTACTAAATATAGAGTTCAACGTCTGAATGGTGAACAATGGCAAACAATTGAAACCCCTGTAACAAATAGTTATATAGATAATAATTTAGTTTCAGGTCAAACATACTCATATAGAGTTTTAGCTCTTATAAACGATAACTGGACAGATGCTTCAGACATAGTATCTGCTCAAGCCAAATAAAAAAGCCTTTAGGCTTTTTTATATTGGAATAGATATTAAAACTGTAGTTCCTTTATTAAGCACAGATTCATAATCTATCGTAGCATCATGAGCACTTAATATTTCCTTAGAAAGAACTATTCCAAGACCAGTACCATTCTTTTTAGTTGTAAAAAAAGGCTCATATAATTTCTTTAGAATTTCCTCTGACATTCCTATACCATTATCACTAATTTTAATGTTAAATTTATTTTTTTCCATAAGAGTTTCTATTTCAATAACACCATCATTACTTTCAATTGATTCAATACTATTTTTAATAACATTAATAAAAACTTGTTTTAATCTTTCATAATCACCATTGATATATACCTCATCATCAAGCAAATGAATTCTCCCTATTATACCTTTATTTTTTAAAATTGGCTTATAACTATCAACAACATCCTCGACAAGTAGATTTATATCCATTAAATCTTTCTTAATATTTACCTTAGTAATTGACAAAAAATCTTGTAATATTACCAAAGTTCTCTCAATCTCTTCCTTAATTATAGGAAGATATTTTTTTACTTGATCTTGGTTATTAATATCTAGCATATCAAAATATCCTTTACACACAGCCATAGGATTTTTAATTTCATGTGTAATTTTAAACAAAGACTCCCTTACTTGCTTTTCCTCTTCCAAATTTTTAATTGTCATATGATATTTAAGTATTTCTTCACCTTTTTCAAAAAGAATATAAACAAGCTGTAAAATCAAATATACAATTAATGAAACCAAAAAAACATTCAATAATACCTCATATATATTTTTAGATGCATAATAATTTATATTCCAAAGCATAAATGCTAAAAAGAAGGCTTTAATAATAATAATAGTATTACAGAAGTCAGTAAATTTTCTTTTAGTGAAAAAACCATATATTAGAAAATATATCATATATTCAAATAAAAGAATTATTAAATCAAAATGAAAATAATAATAATAACTAATGATACTAAATAATGATAAAAGTAAAATACTAAGTATATTTTTCTTATAAAAAGCTATAATAAGAGGAATAATAGTTGTCATTAGTAGAGTACAATTTAAATCATCATTACCAAATTTAATTGTCAAATAAAAGGATGTAATTAACGCAAAGTCCAGCATAAATCTATTAACACTTTTATTAAACCTCTTATTATATGCTATATAAAATAAATATAAGATAAGAGGAAATGTTATCAAAGCTATATTTAATAATACTAATTCAAAACAATTCATTTTTATCACCTCGACAAAATCATACAAAATTCCTTTGTCTCTTTTTGTCGAAAAAAAGAAAAATATGACATTTTATATCATATTTTTATCTTAACTCATCAATATGTTTTTTTAATTGCTTAGCATCATTTCCAAAAATTATTTTTAATTGATTTTCAATTTCAACAATTCCCTGTGCCCCCATTTTTTGAATTGCATCTTTATTAACTAATTCAGTATTATGAAGAGTTACGACAAACCTCGATTTATTTACTTCATAACTGATAATATTATTTTTTCCACCTAAATAATCAACTAATTTATTAGCCTCAATATTAAAATCTTTTCTTTTAGATCTAACTATTGCAATTGCTAAAACTATTAATAATACACTAATTATAATATATTGAATTATATATTCCATTCTATCACCTATTTAATTATACTATACTTTTAAAAATTTTTCATCACTTTTTATGAAGTAAATAATAATAATAATTGTATAAATATTTAAATTAGTGTAAGATAATAATAGGTGACTAATATGAAGCAAATATCCAAATTTAAAATTGATAAAATATTATTATTAATTTTAATAATATTTTTTATTATAAGTTTGATAACCATCTATAGTGCACAAACTATATTACCTAGTTATATGAATTACCTAGTGTATAAACAATTATTATGGTATATTGCCGGATTTGCAACCATGTTTTTAATAATATTTATAGGAAATGATTTTTTTTATAAAAATTCTTGGTACTTTTATATATTCTCTATCTTATCACTAATCTTACTATTAATATTTGGAACTTCCATTAATAATGCCAAATGCTGGTTTACTATCCCAGGAATTGGAACAATTCAGCCAAGTGAATTCATGAAAATATTTTTAATTATTACACTGGCTAAAATGATACATAATTTTAATGAAAATCATAAAAATCCAAGTGTAAAAGAAGAATTCATTTTTTTATTAAAGATAGGAATTATTGTATTTATTCCTAGTGTTCTTACATTTATACAACCAGATACAGGTGTAGTGTTAATATACCTACTTATAACAATAGTTATGCTTTTTATTGCTGGTATTAGATATAGATGGTTTGGAATATTAATAATTGCTGCAATACTATCTGTAGGCTCAATTTTATTAATATACTTTATTAATAAGGATTTATTTATAAAAATATTTGGTTCTTCATTTTTCTTAAGAGTTGATAGACTACTTGATTGGTCAAATAAAAGTGGTTATCAGCTGGAAAATGGGTTAACTGCCATAAGTTCTGGTGGTTTATTAGGATTCGGATTTAATAAAACACCTATATATTTTCCAGAACCTCAAACAGATTTTATATTTGCTGTATATGCAAGTAATTTTGGTTTTGTAGGATCATTAACACTACTAATTTTAATTCTGTTATTTGATTTAAGAATTATAAAAATTGCTAGTAACAACAATACAAAAATAAATAAATACATAATTTCTGGAATAATTGGAATGCTTATATACCAACAACTTCAAAACATCGGAATGACTATTGGTTTAATGCCAATAACTGGTATTACATTACCATTCATTAGTTATGGCGGTTCTAGTCTAATAAGCTATATGATTATGATGGGATTTGTATTTAACATTTCCAACGAAACAATTAGATATACAAATTAAAACAGGTTAATTACCTGTTTTCTGTACATTCAGTTACTAAATCATACCTATAATCATTAATATCATTTATAGTAAATTTAATATAGTTTCCTTCTTCATTAATTTGTTCACCACTACTTGCATCTAATATTGGTGATTTTAAATACCCTGTATCAACAAGTTTCTTTAAACTAAAACAATAAACATTGTTCTTTTTTATTGGATAAGAACTTGGGTGCTCATCAACATATAACTCAGCAGCACTTCCCAAAAGTTTTATAGTAGCGTCACTCAAACGACTTTGGGACTTCTTTAGCTGATTTAATATTGGAGGAAAAGACACAATAACTAAAAGTCCTAAAATAACTACTACTCCTAAAACTTCTGCTAGTGTAAAACCTTTTTTATTCATAAAAACACCTCTACTCTATAACAATTATATATTTTATATACAAAAAAGTAAAGAAAAAAAGTTCTATTGAACTTTATTTTTCAGTCTTAACTACTTCTTTACCTTTATATGTACCGCATTCACTACAAACACGATGTGGTCTTATTTCTGCTCCACATTTTGGACATTTAGTAGTTCCATTTTCACTGATTTTGTAATGTGTACGACGCATTCTTCCTCTAGTTTTACTAACTTTTCTAAATGGTACAGCCATTTTGACACCTCTTTCTAAAGTAAATCTTTCAATTTTGCCAATTCAGGATTTATTTCCTCATGATGTTCATCATCCGTTATAAGTTTCCATCCATTTCCTTCAATTTTGAAATTCTTTGCATCCTCACTTACAACTTTCATGGGAATTTCCATTAATATATTTTCCCATATAATTGGAAAAATATCAATAGTATTTTCACTTTTTTTTGAAAATTCATCAATTTCTTTCATTATTTCATTAAAATTTCCATTTATTTCAAAACTAAATGGATAAATAACATCTCTTAAAGTTACAGAACATGGTAGAATCATTTCCCCATTTACATCTAATGAAATTACATATTCATTTATTACATCCTTTGTTATAGTTCCTTTTATTTTAACATTATCAAGCCTACGAATATCCGTTGACTTTAATTGCTCAGGAGTAAAAGAATAAGAAAAATCAACATCTATTTTATCAACTATATTATTTTTTAATGAAATTAAATCAATAATCATATATATCACCACTAAAATTATATATTTTTTTTAAGACTATTTCAATACTATTTGTCATAAATACTATTTTCATGTTATCATATATTGAAGGTGATTTATATGTTAGATGCAGTAGGAATAATATGTGAATATAACCCATTTCACAATGGTCATGCTTATCATTTAAATAAAATAAAAGAAATGTTTCCAAACTCTACTATTATTTTAGTAATGTCTGGATATTTTACCCAGCGTGGTGATATAAGTATTTTATCAAAAAAAGAAAAAACCAAAATTGCCCTTCAAATGGGAATTGATATAGTTGTAGAACTTCCATTTGCTTTTGCAACACAAAGTGCAGATATATTTGCTAGTGGTGCCATACAGATACTAAATAATTTTAAAGTAAATAAAGTTGTCTTTGGAAGTGAATGTAATGATATTAAAAAACTTAAAAAGCTTGCAGATATTCAGTCTACCAATAAATTTAATAATTTAGTAAAAAGTTATCTAAATAACGGAATTAACTACCCAACAGCTACTTCCAAAGCTCTTAAAGAAATATCTAACGTTCATATAAAAGAACCAAATGATCTACTTGCTATTAGTTATATAAAATGTATTAAAAGGATTAATAATAAAATAGAGCCTATTACAATCAAAAGGACAAATGACTTTCATAGTTTAGATATTAATAATTCTATTATAAGTGCTACTGCCATAAGAGATTTATTAAGCAAAAGCAAAGATATATCAAATTATGTTCCAAAAGAAGTCTTAACGTCTAATATAAAATATATTTGCTTAAATGATTATTTTGATTTAATAAAATATAACATTTTACTAAATAATAATTTTAATAATATACAAACAGTTGATGAAGGAATTGAATATCGTATACTTAAAAATATAAATAGTTGCAAAAACGTATATGAGCTAATCGAAAAAGTTAAAACAAAAAGGTATACATATAATCGAATTAAAAGAATGTTAGTGCATATACTTTGTTCTTTTACTAAAGATGAAGCGCATATGTGTAAAAATATTAGTTATATTAGATTACTAGGGTTTAATAAAAAAGGACAAAATTACTTAAGTAAAATAAAAAAAGAAAGCAAAGTACCTATTATAACTAAGCTTTCAACAAATAATGATCAACTAAATATTGATAAAAGAGTCATGAATATATATAATTTAAAATCAAATAATCATGATAATGAATATAAAGATTTCCCAATTATTTTTAATTAGGAAATCTTTTTTGTTTTATTTTATTATTATATATTATAGTTTTATTTCTTCCAGAATTTTTACCATCCAAAAGTGCAGAATCAGCTTCATAAACTAACTCATCATAAGTTTTATTATAATTATAATTTGCAACACCAAAAGTTATAGTTACATTAACATTCTCATTTTCAACACATAACGGTACTGATGATATTTCAGTTCTTATTTTCTCAACAAGATTATAAGCCTCTTCTATACTTCGATTTGGAAGACACATAATAAACTCTTCTCCACCATACCTACCAACTATATCATCTTTTGTCATATTATTCTGTAATACTTTTCCAACATAATTTAAAACTCTATCACCTATTTGATGTCCATAATTATCATTAATATCTTTAAATTTATCAACATCACCCATTATAATTACAAAACTATTATATTTATCAGCTATATTATAAAAAGCCGTTTCAAAAAATTCTCTTTTTAATACATTAGTCAAATAATCATTAACATTACACTTACTATATGTATAAATGGTATACATCTGATTATCGGTTGCTAATACAATATTTTTTGATAATTGATAATCAATATTATCCATTACATTTTGACTAAAAGACCCCCTACAAATTAACTTTTCCTCAAAAGACCTTGGATTATTAATATTTGAATAAACTATTTTATTATCTTTATCTTTTACTATTATATATTCTTTTAAGGAAGAAAGTATTTCTTCTTCACTTATCATTAAAAATCCCCTTACTTTAAATAATCTTTATAATTTTTGTCCACAAAATTATCGTATGCAGATTTTTCTAAAAGTTGACTAAATTTTTTATATTTATGTTTTGGTTCAATTTTATTTATAATATTCTTAATAATATATTTTAATAATTCTGGATTTCTAACTAAAATTGGTCCTATAGTATAAGTACCAAAAAAGTTTTTATAAATTATTCCTTCTTTATTACTATTTTGATTACTTCCAAAACCCTTTATAACATCAAATGCATTCATCAAATTAGACTCAATAATACCACTTCTGTTTTGAAATCCAATAATATAATCCTTAATAAAATTACCCTTAAGTATAACATCACTTACCAATCTTTTCTTAACAAATTTTGTATCATAATTAAAAATTCCAAGTGCTTTATAAGTATTACTGTCATCACTGATAATATTTCCAAATAACTCGATAGAATTACCAGTACATATAAAAAACTTAAAGTCTTCAATAGCATCCTTTATATCTTTAGTATATTTTAATAAATTATTTAGGACTACTCTTTGGTTTTCTTCTGTTCCACTACCTATATAAAACACATCATACTTCTTAAAGTCTATTTCATCTTCCAACGATAAATTATATAATTCAACTTTGACTCCTTGGTTTTCTAACTGCATCTTTAATGCCTTTACATTTCCACTATCACCATACAAATTCATTAAATCATAATATAAATGTGCTATTTTAATTTTCATTATTATCACCTTCCGTCAACAAATTATGAAGCGGTTCTACATAATCAAAGTTAACAATTCCAAATAAATCACCTTTAGTTTTATTTAACATTACATCTTTAGCCTCATCTAAATTATCAAAACACAAAATCTTTTTTTCAGGTATTTGAGCATACTTCATTCTAGTAGCAATATCATAACAATGAATACCTACACATATGACTTTCTCAATATTACAATCATTTAATATTTCAAAATCAATATCATATAACCATGATAAATCATCAAAATTATACCTTCTACTAATTTCTTTCCAACCAATAACTATTGTTTTTAGCTCCTTAAATCTTTTCGTATAAATTAAGGATTGATTAAATGTAGTGCTATTTTCATTTTTGTTACTTAATATATGTACATTTCTATTATTAATCTTAAATCTATCATATATTTTAGCATTAGCTTTCTCTTCAGAAATATAGCTACATACCTGGTTTTTATCTAAACCTAAAATTGATGCTACTGTAAATACTGCTAATGTATTATATGCACAAAATAAAACATTAAATGGGATATGTATAGTATATTTATTATTAATTTTTATTTCAGATTTATCATAATTCATAGAAGTTACTTCATAAGATGGAATGGGTCTTTTAAATGAACAATTTGAGCAATAATAATCTCCAATTGATTCAAACTGGTAATAATTATAATTTAACTTTGAGTTACATTTTGGGCAATACACCATATTTAAACTAGAAAAAATATTCTTCTTATATGAGTATTTGTTTTTGGCAATTCCATAATACGTAACCTCATAATCATCAGATACAAACTTTTGAAGATATGGATCATCAGCATTCAAAATCAAATGCATTTTAGGTTTTAATGCTTTTTTTATTTCTTCAAAAACTAAATCAAAATGTCCTTGTCTTGGTGGTTGATCACGACAAATATTAGTTATAACAACATAATTAGGGCTAATATCTTTGAAAACATATTTTGTATATCTTTCATCTATTTCAAATATTAAAATATCTTTATTTATTTTCCCTTTTAAATTACAATTTTCTAAAAGTAATGTAGCAATACCAGCACTCAAATTTGAACCTTTTGCATTATGAGCAACAGTATATCCACTTTTTCTATAAATGCTTGCTAACATACTAGATATACTTCCCTTTCCAGAAGATCCAGTAACCGCTATTACTGTTTCCGGTAACTTAAAATATTTAAACAAGTTTTTATTCAATTTAAGAGCCATTTCTCCAGGAAGTGAACTACCTTTATGCATAATTTTTCCAATCATAATTAGCATTTTACCAATTATTATACTTATAAAATTTTTCATATAAACACCTTCAAAATTATTATATCACAAATTCTAATAATTAGTAAATTTCCAAACCTTTATTTATAAATAAGTATTATTGAAAAATTTTTATAAAAATGTTATAATTGTTTAGCTGTTATATGAGGTGAAATTTTATGAATAAAATTCAAAAACTTTTTTCTAGTATCAATAATTATTGTAAAACCAATATATTATTTCTAACATTTGTTATTACTTCTATTATTAATGAAGTTTTATTAAGAGGCTTTTCAGTAGGTAATTATTTAGAAATTAAACCACTACTTGCCGATGTTGCAATCATATTAATTATTGGTGCTTTTGGTTATTTATTTAAACCAAAAAATAGATTTAAATACTATATTACTTGGTCCATATTTTTTACAATTATATGTGTAGTAAATTCTATATACTATAACAATTTTCTATCTTATGCATCTTTTTCATTATTAGCTACTTCTCTACAAGCTGTTGGAGTTGCAGATGCTATTGTTGAAAATGTTATGGAATTAAAAGATTTTATATATATTCTAGGTCCTATTATAATTATTATAATACATGCTAGTTTAAAGAAAACTGATTATTATAATAAAATTAAACAAAATGGGAAGTTATTTACATTAAATACCTTAATCGTTGGTGTGATTGGTATTGGGTGCTTTATTTCCACATTGACTAATTTAGATATTGGTAGATTTGGTAAACAATGGAATCGTGAATATGTTGTTATGAAATTTGGTACATATCTATATCAATTTAATGATTTATTTATAAGCATTAAACCCCAAATTAGTCCATTATTTGGCTATGATAAACATGCAAAAGAATTCAGAGAATATTATAGCAATAAAGATTATACACATGAAGATAATGAATATACAAATATTTTTGAAGGAAAAAATATCTTAGTTATTCATGCCGAAAGCATTCAAAAATTCACAATGGATACTAAAATAAATGGAAAAGAAGTAACACCTAATCTTAATAGATTGGCAAGTGAAGGTATGTTCTTTACAAACTTTTATGCTCAAGATAGTACAGGCACTAGCAGTGATACTGAATTTACATTTAGTACTTCATTAATGCCATCATCTAGTGGAACAGTTTTCGTTAACTATGCCGATCGTGAATATCCAAGCATTCAAAAACTATTAACCGAAAAAAATTATTACACTTTTAGTATGCATGGAAATAACTGTACATTTTGGAATAGAAATATTACCCATGAATCACTAGGGTATAAAAAGTTTTATTGCTACAATAAAGATTTTAATATAGATGAAGTTTTAGGATTAGGTCTTAGTGATAAATCTTTCTTCAAACAGGCAGTTCCAAAAATAAAAGAGATAAGTGAAAATAATCAAAATTTTTATGGGGTACTTATTATGCTTACTAATCATACTCCATTTGAAGCTGCAAGCACAGTTGATTTTGATGTAGATTATAAATACGAAAAACTAAACGAGGAAACAGGAGAAATGGAAACAGTTAGTGCACCTTATTTAGAAGGAACAATAATTGGTAATTACCTTAAAACTGTTCATTATGCTGATGAAGCAATTGGAGAATTTATAGATAATTTAGATAAAGAAGGCATACTTGATAACACAGTTATTGTTATATATGGTGACCATGATTCCAAACTTAAAAAGGCCGAATTTAATCGTTTCTATAATTATGATCCATATACCAATTCAATAAAAAATAAAGATGATGATGACTATATAAAAATTGATACATACTTTTATGAATTAAATCGTAAAGTTCCATTCATTATATGGACTAAAGATAGTAATTTACAAAAGAAAATAAATATTACTGTTGACAAAGTTATGGGGATGTATGATGCCATGCCTACCCTTGGAAATATGTTTAATTTTAATAGTAAATATAGTTTAGGTAATGATATATTTAATGTCGATGAAAATATTGTTGTTTTTCCTGATGGTGACTGGCTTACAAATAAACTATATTATAATAGCCAAAAGGGAGAATGGAAATTAATTAATCCTGAGGAGACAGTAAGTATGGAATATATTGAAGAAGGAAATAAAAAAGCGGAAGAATATATATCAATTTCTAACTCAATAATTACTTATGACTTAATAAAGAAAACAAAAGAACAAAATGAATTATTAAAAGACCATTAAGGTCTTTTAATTTTCTATATATGTAATTTCTAATTTCTTACCTAATATATCATATATACTAACATCATATACATTTTGATTTGTTATAATCCCTTTTTTATTCTTATCATAATTCTTATCACCTAATTTAATAACATTTTCTTTAACTAAGAAGCTGTAATTGTTTTCTTTTAACCAACTCTTAAACTCATCATATTGTTTATCAACAAAATTTGGTATCAAACAATTTTCATTATCACTATTTTCTTTTTTGGAACAATTAACTTTAATAACTTCTTTCTTTATGTCATTTATAACATCAATTGTAATACCAGATGAATTAATATAATCTATATCCATATTAGCTGGTATACTCTGAGCAACAATCTCACCTATATAATTATTACTACTACCTTCAATATAATTAATATTTAAATTAATATTATACATACTACAAAAATTAGTAGCAATACTTTCATCCTTACCAATAAAATTTGGAAGTAAGTTAATATACTTACTACCATATACATCATCAATAGTAAAATCTTGACCATTTAAATTACTTTGCATTACATTAGATATATAATTAATACTTTCTTTATAAGGAATAAATTCATATAAAGAAAGTTTCATTCCATCACCATTATAGGTATTATAATCATAAATATATTCAGAATAACCATTAAGTTTAAGTTTCGAAATAGAAATATTATTATTAACTAATATCTTTTTACCTATATTATATAATGATAAAATCTCATCCGTACTCATACTTACTTCCATATTATTACCTAAAACGTCTAACATACTATATATTAATTCAATATCATTAATATTTTTTAATTTTTCTACTATTGCTTTAATAATTAGTTGCTGATTATCATTACGAACAAAATCATTAATAGTTTTTCTATGTCTTGCTAAAGCTAATGCCTGTTCACCATTTAAATGCTGCATACCTTTACTTAAACAAATACTGTTATCAAAATTTCTATTACTATCTTGTTCACAAAATTCAATAGGTACATCAACATCTATTCCACCCAATAGGTCTATAAGATCCACAAAACCTCTAAAATTTATCTTAGCAAAATAGTTAATATCTATATTAAACATATTTTTAAGAGTATCTATTGTACAACTTTCTCCATACCATGCAGAATGAGCTATTTTATTCTTCCTAGAGCCATCAAAGCAACTTATTGGAACATAAGTATCCCTTGGTACACTGAGCATAGTAGTTTTTAATGTATTAGGATTAAACGTTAAGAGCATAAGTAAATCACCATTAAACGAACTTTTTTGAATATTTTCAGATGAATCTAATCCCATAATAAGTATTGTAAATGGATTATTAATAATATTATCATTTTTAGTATCACTAACTTCTATCTTTTCATTATATGTATAATCTATTTTAGTTGTATTTGCTATATTATTATATTTTTCAATTCCACCAAAAATTTCCACATAATTATTAGGCAAAAAAGCATAATCAATACTATCATCATATAACATATTAATTAAGTTAATGTAACTACTACTTTCTATTACTGTAACATTCAAAAAGTATTTTTTTGATAACCTATTAAATGTATCAATATCGGAAGAAATAACTCCCACTCTATTACTAGTATTACTTTTACTTGTGCTTGATACAAGACTCATAGACTTAATAGTATATTTTTTACTTATAACATCAATATGTTTATATACTTTATTAATATTTAACCCTAAAACTAATATAATAATAATATAGACTGAGTATATAATTTGAATAAAGTTTTTTTTATTAATTAATAATAATTGTAAAATAAATATTATAATTATTAGAAATATTAAAACTACTCTAAAAAATGTTTCAACATTATTTAGAAGCAGAATATTATATATTAGATAAATAGATATCAATAAATTTAAAATAATTAAAATTAATTTAAAAATTTTATTATTCATTTAAAAACCTCCAAACATTTATAGTATTTGCTAGTATTTATAATTTAACCTAATATTTTAAAATTTTTTATATTTTACTTGTAAAATTTTTTTATGTTTGTTATAATTAACTCATGGGTCCATAGCCAAGTGGTAAGGCATGGGACTGCAACTCCCTGATCGCTGGTTCAAATCCGGCTGGGCCCTCCATTAGATGTTTAGTCGAACTTTTTAGTTCGATTTTTTAATACATAAATTTACGATGGTCGAAAAGCGGTCGAATTGATGTTAATATTTAGAATCGTTTTTTTACTTTCCTTAAGACGTTTGGTCTACCCTCTTCTCTTAAAAAGATTACAGCAAAGAATAATGCTTAATAATACTGATTATTATATTTTAATCAATAAAAAAATGAATACTTTTATTGATTAAGTTAATTTTCTTCTATTAATATATTTTAAAAACTTTTACTAATTTACTACCCTATCAATAATATATTATTACTATAGTAGCATAAACTTAAAATAGGAGGGTAATAATGGAAACAGAGTTAAATAATACTGCAACTATTTTAGGAAATTATAATAGTATTCCAACGGAAATATCGACACAAGCACTGGTAATAACAATGCTAAATGGATTAACAGCAACAAAGACGGCAGATAAAATGATTTGGAGTGACGGCCTATTAACATATACTATAACAGTAAATAACCAAGCCGAAGAAAGTTACACTTCTCCAGTAATAACCGATATGTTAGATACATCATTAATTTCATTTGTAAAAGATAGTATAACTATTGATAATGTAAAAATAGATTCATCACAATATACCTGGGATGAAACATCAGGAAAACTTACTATAAATCTACCTGATATCCAATCAAAGGCAAAAAAATCAATCACATTCCAAGTATCAAAAAAACAATAAAGTTACCTTAATGGTAACTTTATTGTTCTTCAATAGACCAAATAATATTAGTTTCATACTCAATATTATTAATAATTTTATCAGTAATCATTAATAGTATCCCCTCATCACGATTCCAACTTACATTAGTACTAAGTGTATTTCCATCATTTTTTTTACCAGTATAAACTAGTACAGGATTAGTAGACAAAATAGATATGTTTCCACTCTCATCTCTATATACTAATGAATCTTTTAAAATATTTCCAGTTGAAGAAGTTAAATCATGCCTAATAGAAGCATATAATTTCCAGTCAGAGCTTGAAACTCTTGAATCAACAACTTTAACATATAAATCATCAATTCTTGGACATAATATGGGATTGCTACTTATCGGCTTCAATTCAAAACTTACAGTTTTTGAAGCACTTTCTAAAATTAATTCACCACTATAAACAATTTGAATGCTTTTAGAATGATAAAGTAAATCATTATACTCTTTCACATTAAAATTAATAATAGTTCCTATAGGTAATGTATTTTCATATGAATAACTAAAAATACCATTATCATCAGCATTAATAACAGAATTAATATTATTATAAGAAATTAAAATACTAGCTTTTGGTATAGTAAGTCCACTTATACTCAAATCAGTATCAGTTACAGCATCAACCCTAAAGAGAAAATCACCAACCGAAAATATCTTCTTATTAGCAAATATAAAGTTTGCAATATCAGGTAAATTTTTAAGTTCAGCATCTGTATAATTATGACTATCAATTTTTGTAGCATTTGAAGAAAAAGTACCATTTATTTCAGAATTACCATTCTCCTTATACCAAGCATATGTAGGTAATGTAGAAAGAGAAATATCATCATCTATTTTAATTGTATTAGTAAATAAATTGACTCTTGAAAAATTGAAATTAAATGGAATATTAGAATTAGAATAAATAACATTAGCTTTCTCATTATATAAAATAACTTTTTTAGGATTATTTAAAGTAAAAGCACTATTATTAGAAAAATAAATATTATAATTAGATGTACTAATATTGTCATAATTATTAATAATAGATAAAGAAGAATTATCATTTAAAACAATAGAACCATAACTATACCAAGTAGCATAACTTCCATTATAATTGGTTTGCTTTAAAACAAATGAAGCATTTGAAGAAATTATTGTATCAAGGGTTCCATAATTCCCATACGCCATACCACTATATGAAGTAACTGAAAAATATGCATTACTCAAAATAGAAAAAGACAAATTATTAACTCCATAAAACAATTCTCTATACTTACTAATAAAATTTACATTAGCATTAATAAGTATTTTAAAAGATGGATTTGCATTACGAAACCAAAACGCTGAATTACTCTTTGAGTTGTGAGTAATATTTGTCACTCCACCAATTTCAATTTGATTACATTCAGCAACTTCATTACCAATAGTAAGTACACCGTCTTGAATAGTTATATCAGAATCAATAATTCTAGTAAGTCCAACCGGATTATAAGAAAGTTGAGGTCCAACATAGACGATATTGTTATACTCAATAACCACATTTTTATATGAAGAAGACTCAGGAACATAAACAATACCATAATAATTATAACCAACAATATTCATGTTACAAATAGTAACTTTAAATATTGAAGGAAATGAAACATTAATAGTATCACCACTATTAAGAGTTTTTTTATCTTCAAATGTATAGACCACACCATTATATGTTCCATCAATAGTAATATTTATTTTAGAATTAGATATTTTAATACCACTATCAAGAGAAATATTATCCCCTAAATAAATATAATTATATTCATTATTATTTTCTAATACATTTTTAAGTTCAGTGCTAGAAAATACAACTACTGTATTTTCATCAATAATTGTCATAAAATACCCCTTAATAGATAATATGTATTAAAATTTTAATAATTACATTTATATTTCTATATAGACCAATTATAAGTTGTTTTATTTAAATCTTTCCTAGCAAAAAAAAAGCAAATTATCTTGCAAGATAATTTACTTTTTCTTGAATATTTTGTGCACTATAGTACTCATTCAACTGACGACTTTGTTTATCAATAAGTGTTTCAAATCTGTCTAAATAACCATTTGCAGAAGTTAATGCTATCGGACATATTCCCTCTTCACCATACAAAATGGTTCCAGGACAAGTAACTAAATTAGTATCAACATTATTTACAAACAACTTATATACACCCTGTGTCATTTTAGTTACACTAACACGATTTACTATTAAATAGGCCTCATCACTATATAAATATTTTCCATTTTTATAAAGTTTCTTATATGGATGTTTAATAGTCTTATTTGACAAAATCTTATTTTCTAATTCAAGTACACTTTTATGATCATATAATCTTTCCTCAGAAATTAACACTAAATCATTTGTGGAATCATCTCGAACATATAAATGTCTATCTTCACGTAAAAGCGCATTCTTAGATAATTTACTTATTTCCATAGTCTGATTATTCACTGAATACTTAATTGAAAAACTGTGACCAAAATCATCCGAATTAAATCCCTTTTGAATAGATGGTTGACATATTAATTCAATGGTGCTATTTTTTTCATCTTTATATACCATAAAATCATAAGAGTTATTGTTATCATCAAAACCTCTAGCATAATTACACTTTATATTGGAATTAATTATAGTATTATCCTTACCACCACCCATAGCAACTTTAGTATAAACTTCTCTATCATTTATCACATCATCGATATAATAATCATCAAGTAATAATTCACAAAATGAAACAAATTCATTTCTCAATTTACTATCACTTATAATATCCATATTGAATCCTAGTTTTTTAATTATCTTCATTTTATCCATAAATTAATTTCACCTTCCAGTAGCAAATATCATATCATATATTACATATTTGTCAAGGAAAAAATTACTATTTACAAATCATTATTGTTATCATCCACATCTGATAAAATAATATTTAAATTACCATTTCTACATCTTAAATCATCAATAAATTCCTTTGCTTTATTACTATCATATAATTCTACTTTATATGTTAGTTCATATAAACTTCCTAAATTAGTTGTCTTAATCTTTTCTAAAATATTCACCTTTGTATATTTACTAAATAAATCATCAAACATATTATTAAATTCTAAATCTTCTGGTACAACTATTTTAAGCTTTTTTTGACTAACTTTTCTTATTCCAAAATTAGTTTTACCTAATAAAATTATTATAGCACAAATAAATAATGTTAAAAAGCTAGCAAATAAAAGTTGTCCCATACCTGTTGCAAGTCCTACTGCCATTGCTAAAAAGACTGCACATATTTCTTTAGAATTACCTGGTATACTCCTAAATCTAATTAAACTAAATGCACCAAGTACAGCAACTGAAGTTCCTAAATTGCCATTAACCATCATTATAACAGTACTAACTAAAAACGGTAAAACGGCAAGTGTAACAACAAAATTTTTTGAATATTTGCTCGTGAACATGTGTACTATACTGATAATTAATCCTAATATTACTGATACTATGGAGCAAAATAAAACTCCTTCAAATGATAATGTATTTGTACTATCTAAAACACTTTCAAACATAAACTATCTCTCCCTCCATAAGCATTTTTTGATAAATGCTACCATACTTTGAAAATGAAACTGGATATATTTTTAATTCATCCAATATTTTAATGAACCATAATGGTAGTCCTTGTGATGATTTTACTTCCATTAAATACTGATCCTTCTTTAATAATAATTTTCCTGCATCTCCTAAGGTTAAGTCCAAATCATCTGTTCTACTTCTTATATTAGTATCAAAAGTAACTCTCAAATCCTCACCATCTTTTCCATAATAAGCAATTCTATCATAAGCAAGATATAACTTAGGTTTTAACAAATAATGCTCTAAGCAATAATTAATCTCATTACTTATTTGATCATTATTATTAATCTTTCTATTTTCTAAATATTCTTTTGCTTCCTTTAATGGCAATGTTACTCTTCTTTTATGAACAACCCCCTCATATTTTTTCTTTAACTCAATATATACCATTGTATCATCTGAAGGTATATCATAACTTCTTAATCTTATTTTTTCTTTATATAATGGTTTTTCAATTGATTTCCTTATCAATTCATAATTATCAGTATCATAATATATATTACTTACCGTATGTAATCCAAATTCATCCTTTAATAAGTTATCACCACATTTTTTCAAGAGTAGTAAATATTTATCTTTATCAATAAGATATTTCTTCTCTATCCTTTTGAATACTGTTTGTATCATATTTCCTCCTTCACAATACATTGTATTTTTTTTATTAGAATAAATGGTGATATATTTGTGTAATTTTTATGAAATTTTAATATGATAATTAGGGTAAACCATTGATTTTTATAGTGTTTTGTGATACAATTTACCATGCGTGTAATTTATTTATAGGAGGTATTTATGAAAAAAACAAAGATTGTTTGTAGCATAGGTCCAGCTAGTAACACTCCTGATGTCATGGAGCAAATGGTTTTAGCGGGAATGAATGTTGCAAGAATTAATTTCTCACATGCTACTATGGAAGAAAGACAAATGGCTCAAGATTCCGTTCGTGAAGTTCGCAGAAGAACAGGAAAAAATATTGCTATTTTATGGGATACTAAAGGTCCTGAATTCAGAAGTGGAGTTCTTGAAGGAGAATCTATCAATTTAGTTGAGGGAAATACAATACGTATTGTTAAAGAAAATGTTGTTGGAAATGAAGAAAGAATTACTGTTAACCATCCACAAGTTCTTGACAATTTAGTTTCTGGTGATTTCATTTTACTTGAAAATGCTAAAATGAAAATTGAAGTTATTTCTACAGAAGATGATGGTGTAACTTGTAGAATAATTAATGGGGGTAAACTAGGTAACCGTAAGAGTCTAAGTGTTCCTGGTAAAAAACTAGATATTCCTTATATAAGTGATGTAGATAGAGAGGACATTATTTACTCATGTAAACATGGTGGTGAATTCTTAGCTATATCATTTGTTAGCTGTCCAGAAGATGTACTTGAAGTTAAGCAAATTCTAAAAGAACAAGGAAGAGAAGATTTACAAATCATATGTAAAATTGAAAGTGAATTAGGCCTTAAAAACTTAGAAAAAATCCTTGAAGTTTCTGCTGGTGCTATGGTTGCTAGAGGGGATTTAGGAACTGAAATGCCTAGTGAAATGCTACCAATTGTTCAAAAGAAAATGATTAAAACTTGTCGTAAAATGGGTAAAATATGTATTGTGGCAACTGAAATGCTTGAAACAATGATGGAAAATGTTCGTCCAAAAAGAGCTGAAACTAGTGATATTGCAAATGCTGTATTAGATGGTACTGATGCAGTTATGTTAAGTGGTGAAACTACTATAGGTAAACATCCTATCGAAACAGTAAGAGCTATGGCTAACATTTGTGAATGTACTGAAAAATATTATGATTATACAATTAAATTTGAAGAAAGTTATGATCAAGATATTACAACTACAATTGCTCATAGTGTTGTAGAAAGTGCTAACCTTTTAGATGTTAAAGCAATAATTGCGGCTACAATAAGTGGTTCAACAGCTAGAATAATTAGTAATCTTAAACCAAAAAGTTTAATTTTGGCAGCTTGCCCAGATGAAAAAACAGGAAGAAGACTTGCTTTAAATTACGCAGTTATTCCTGCTGTATTACCAATTTATGAAACATCTGATGAAGTAATAAATAACGCTGTTAAAATTGCTAAAGAAAAATTAGACTTAAATGAAAAGGATATTGTAATTGTTACTGGAGGATTCCCTCGTTCTGATGAACATACAACTAACTTCTTAAAAATTACTGAAATATAAAATTAAAAGAACAAGATTTTAAATTCCTGTTCTTTTTTATCACTATTATATTAGAGTCCTCTTTTTTTTCTTCATATTTAACATTCCACTCATCAAGCTATACCTTTATTTGTTTCAATATTCTTTTAATTAATCTTGAAACTCCTGATGTAGCAATCTCATCTTGACTATATATTTTATCATTATCAAATCCAAAATATAGCCTAATTATTTTTCTACTTCGTTCAGGTAAATTATCTATAATCTGAGAAATAATTTATTTGATAATGGTTTAGGTAAATTATACCCTTCTATAAACCACTCATTAACATTCATATTTAATCTCCCAATTTATATTTTTTTAAACATATATATAAGTATAAATTATATTTTAACATACAACTCATACTTATAAACTCTTTATTTATCTCTTAAAATAGCGTTATTTTTATTTTCAACTTCCTTAATGATATTATTAAATATATTATTAATTTCATCCTCATTAAGTGTTTTACTTGAATCACTAAATGTTACAGAGAAAGCAATTGATTTCTTATTATTACCTAGATTATCTCCTGTATAAATATCAAATACATCAATATTAGTAAGCAATCTTCCACCTGCTTTTTTTATTGTTTTCTCTAAACTATCACAAGTAACATCCATATCAACTATAAATGCAAGATCCTTCTTTACCTCTGGATATTTAGTAGGTTCTTTATATTTAATTGGTTTTACAACTTTCATTAACTTAGTCATTGAAAGTTCTGCTAAATATATATCATCCTTATTTACAGATGGATGAACTCTTCCTATAACCCCAACTTGTTCCCTATCAAGAATTATCTTAGCACCTATTCCAGGATGAAAACTATTAATTTCTGCAGCCTCAAATGAATATCTGTTATTAAAACCTAAGTAATTGAGAATATTTTCAACAATTCCCTTTAATACATAGAAATCACATTTAATACCAGTATTTTGCCATCTATTTATAATATAATTACCACTTATTAAAATACCAATTTTAATATCTTCATTATAATTTTTATCATAAGTTTTACCTATTTCATAAAGCAGTATATCTGTTATTTTTCTTGCCTTATTATAATCATAAACATTAAGTAATGATGGAAGTATAGTTGTTCTTATAACACTTTTATCAACACTCATAGGATTTGGTAATACAACTTTTTCTTTATTTTCATAATCAAACAAATTAGCCATTTCTTTAGATGTTAGTGTATATGTTTTAGTTTCATTTAAACCTAAACTTCTAAGTCTTTTAGAAATTATTTTTCTATACTTAACATCCCCTACATATCCACCTTTTCTAATACTTACTTTAGGGAGTGTTGATACAAGATTATGATATCCATATAACCTACCAATTTCTTCTGCTATATCATTAATATTTGGATCAATATCAAGTCTTCTTCTAGGAATTGTAACTTTAAATTTTCCTCCATTTTCAACAAATGGGAAATCTAAACGACTTAGTTCAGTTTTTACATCATCAGTAGTAATTACTATACCAAGGAGTTTATTAATATCATCATTTGTAAATTCAACTATTTTTTCTTCCTTTACCACATTATCATATAAAACTTCACCACTATATATTTTAGCACCAGCATATTTTTCTAACAAATGGCAAGCCCTATTCATAGCCTTAGAAGTATATTCATAATTCAATCCTTTTCCAAATCTTATAGAAGCTTCACTCTTTAAATTAAGCCTACTAGCCGTATTTCTTATACTAACAGCATCAAAAATAGCACTCTCAATTAATATTGATTTTGTAAATTCATCAACTTCAGTATTTTTACCACCCATAACTCCTGCTATACAAATAGCACCTTTGTCATTTGATATAACAATATCAGATTGTTTTAATATTCTTTCCTCACCATCTAAAGTTATAATTTTTTCATCTTCATTGGCATCCCTTACTACAATTCTATTACCTAATTTATCTTTATCAAAGAAATGTAATGGCTGACCATATTCAAGCATAACATAATTGGAAATGTCAACTACATTGTTAATAGATCTAATTCCTACAGAATTTAATCTTTTCTTTATAAATTCAGGGCTTTCTCCAATTTTAACATCTGTTACTAACTTAGTTAAATAATATTGACATTTATTTGTCTTTACATTTAACACAAGCTTATTGTCTACTGAATCACTAATAGAAGTAAATGATTCATCTGGTAGAGTCACTTTCCTATTTAAGATACAAGCAATTTCATAAGCAAATCCAATGTGATAATAACAATCATTATTACGATGTTTATGAATATCGAGTTCATATAAAGTATTATCTAATTTTAAATATTTAATTGGATCAATACCTAGATGTGCATCACAAGGAAGTTCACAAATACCTTTAGAATATGTTTCTTCATTTTTTTCCTCTAATCCAAGTTCATATAATGCACATAACATTCCACTAGATTCAATACCTCTTATTTTACTCTTCTTAATCTCAAAATTTCCAGGTAACACTGCACCAGGTAGAGCCACTATAACCTTTAATCCAACTCTAACATTTGGTGCACCACAAACAATTTGATATATTTCACTCCCAACATCTACTTTACAAACATGTAAATGATCACTATCTGGATGATTAATGCATTCAATTACTTCACCAATAACAAGATTTTTAATATCATTTGTAATTACTGCCTCAATATTAATACCTGCTTTAGTAATTTTTACAGCAAGCTCTCTTAAATCTTGATCACTTATATCTATATAATCTTTAACCCAGTCTAAATTAATCATCCTATTCACTATCCTTTCTATCAAAATTTTTATTTCCTCTTAAATCATTATTATAAAAAACACGGCAATCATTAATACCATATTTAAGCATAGCCATTCTTTCAGCACCAAAACCAAAGGCAAATCCTGACCAAACTTTTGGATCATATCCTCCCATTTTCAAAACATTTGGATGAACCATTCCTGCCCCAGCAACTGTAATCCATCCTGTTTGCTTACATACATTACATCCCTTTTGACCACAATTAAAGCAACTAATATCAACCTCAACTGATGGTTCAGTAAATTGGTAATAACTTGGCCTAAATCTTGTTTCAATAGTTTCCCCAAATAATCTTTTTACTATTACATCAATAGTACCCTTTAAATCAGACATACTAATATTTTTATCAACAAGTAACCCTTCTATTTGAGTAAATTGATGTGAATGTGTAGCATCATCATCATCTCTACGATAAGTTTTTCCAGGGCATATCATTCGTACTGGCTTTTCTCCCTTATTTTTAAGCATTGTCCTAACTTGAACTGGTGAAGTTTGACTTCTAAGTAGTAATTCTTCTCCTTCAACATAAAAAGTATCTTGTGCATCTCTTGCTGGATGTCCTTTTGGAATATTAAGCATTTCAAAATTATATTTATCTTCTTCTATTTCAGGTCCATCAACTACATCATACCCCATGGAAATCATTAAATCTTCTACATCTTCAACAAGTGCCTCCAAAATATTTGGACACCCACCTATAATCTTAGTAGCAGGTAAACTTACATCTATTTTTTCCCTATCAAGTTTAGCATTTAATTCCTTTTCCTCTAACTTTTTCTTTAAAGTTTCAAATAATTCAGTAGCACTATTTTTCAAATTATTAAATAATAAACCAAACTCCTTCTTATCATCAACAGATAGCTCTTTTATATAATTAGTAAGTTCAAAAATAGGTCCCTTCTTACTCATATAAATTGTTCTTATCTCATTTAATTTTTTTAAATCATTAATCCCTTTTAATTCACTTTTAATCTTTTCTAGTATTAAATCAAATTTCTCTTTCATTTTTTCCTCCTATAAAAAAAACGTCCTACATAAGGACGTGATTTACGTGGTACCACCTTAATTTATAATATTTCTATTATCTCAAAACTATAACGCATTACCGATATAAATTTTCTTTTATATTGCTCCAAGACGAATTCACAAACCATTATTATTAACTTCACACCAATCGTTAACTCTCTTTAAATAATTAAAGTTTATTACTACTTCTCTTCATTGCTTTAACAAAGATATCATAACAATTTATTTCTTTTTTGTCAATTTTTTTCTATTATGTTATTTTAAATTTGAAGTGCAACAAAGTTGCATTGAAAAAGACATATGAATAATCTATAATATCTATTCGCAACA
>CAKOTD010000005.1 GCA_934120015.1 uncultured Bacilli bacterium | reverse complement strand
CAAAATTTGAAAGATTAGATATAGAAAAAAATACCACTACTGAAGGAACAGGACTAGGACTTGCTATAACAAAGGCTTTAGTTGATATGATGGGTGGAAATATAAATGTTCAAAGTCAGTTTGGACAAGGCTCTATTTTTATAATTAATTTACCTCAAAAAATAAGTAAAATATCAAAACCAATGACTGAAGAAGAATTAATGGATACTGCTAGGAAATTATATTCAAATAAAATAGATACAACAATTATTAAAAATGATAGTAATACTAATACAAATAATACATCTAATTATGGCAATAAAAAGATATTAATTGTAGATGATAATAAACTTAATATAAAGGTTGCTAAAAGAGCACTGCAAGACTTTAATTTTGAAATAGATGAAGCAGAAGATGGAAGTATCTGTTTAGATAAAGTAAGTAGTGGAAAAGTTTACGATTTAATATTAATGGATATAATGATGCCAAATATGAGTGGTGAAACAGCTCTTAAAAAATTAAAAGAAAATAAAGATTTTAATACACCAGTAATTGCTTTAACAGCCGATGCTGTTGCAGGAGCAAAAGAAAAATATGTAAGTGAAGGATTTGCTGATTATATAGCTAAACCATTTAGTAGAGACCAAATAAAAGAAAAATTAGATAGTGTCTTTTTAAATAATATTAAGGAAATAAAAGGAGAAGTTGTAAGCTATACTTCAGATAATTCTATTAAACCAATAGAAAATAGTGTAATACCAATAACAGATGAAGACATTGAAAGAATAAATAAGATACTTGAGGAAAAGAAAAATGAAAAAAATAACTAATGTTATTTGAATTTAAATATTATTTGAATTATAAATATGGATGTAGTATAATAATATTAGATGAGGAGTGATATTGTGGCCTTAATAAAATGTCCTGAATGTAAAAAGGAAATTAGTGATAAAGCGGTTTCTTGCCCAAATTGTGGATATGAGATGTTAAGTACTACTAATGATCTGAAAAAAAATATATCAGTTGTATCAAAGAATAAATCCATTCCAATAATTGCTGGATTGGTTATATTGGTAATAGTATTCTTTATGATATTTAAAAATAGTAATATGGGATATAAGAGTTATACCGATAGTACTCTGGGGATTACCTTTAATTATCCTAAAAATTATGATGTAAAAAGAGATACCTCAACAAATCTAGTATATGTAGCAAAGTCAATAGGAAACACTATACCTAATTATCCATATATTGTTATATCAAAGTTAGATGATTATATTCCATACTCATTTTTATCAAATGCAATGAGTGTACTTAGTAGCCTTGATAATTATAAGGTTATAACTGATATAACTAGTGAAAAGATTGGTAATAAGTCGGTGTATAAAATACAGATTAGTTACACCTTGGATGGACAGTCAATTATGGATAGTAGTTATGCTTTTAATTACAATGGTTCACTTTATGTAGTAGAATCGATGGAGTTAAATTCACAAGACTCAAAGATAACTAAATATATAAAACAAATAATAGATTCTTTAAAATAAGGAGGAGAAAAATATGGCATTAATAAAATGTAAGAATTGCAATGGAGAGGTAAGCAGTATGGCAAAAAAATGTCCTCATTGTGGTACGTCTCTAGTTCCTAATAAAGACATTATATGTTCTGAATGTGGAAATAAAATTAAAGATGGAGCATCTGTATGTGATAAATGCGGTTGTCCTATATCACAGGATAAAAAAATTGCTGAAACAGCTAAAGAAAAAATATATGGCAGTTTAGATAAATTAACTGGAGCAAGAGTTAAAAATTATGTATCTGTTAAGGATTTGTTTAAAAATACTTTTAAGAAGCATAGCCAAGATGATTTAGATGAGGTATTTGTTTGCGGTAGCAAAAATACTACTCCAAATCCTAAAGATATAGATTTAAAAAAGGCTAGCGCATGGGTATATTTTAGAGTTTTTATCTTTTTCTTAATATCCTTTGTTATAATGTACATTGGTTATGTTGATTATCAAAATGATAATTTTTTACCTGGTTTAATATTCATTGGTGGATTTGCTGTTCCGATAACGGTACTTATCTTTTTCTTTGAAATTAATTTATTTAGAAATATTCCTTTTTATAAAGTAATTAAATATTTTTTACTTGGTGGATGTTTTTCATTAATTGTGGCTATATTATATTTCTCTATTTTTACAGTTGGAGAACTTGATTATTTTGGAGCACTAATGGTTGGTTTAATAGAAGAGGCCGCAAAAGCAATTATAGTAGTCTTCTTCTTGTTTAGAGAAAAGCGTTCTAATTATATATTGGATGGATTATTAATTGGAGCTGCAGTAGGCGCCGGCTTTGCTGCTTTTGAAACGGCTGGATATATATTAAAATATGGACTAAAATATAATTTTGCTACTATGCTAGATGTTTTAAAAATTAGAGCCATACTTGCACCAGGGGGACATGTGGCATGGGCTGCTATAGAAGGTGCTGCACTAATGTATGTTAAAGGATTAAATGGAAAATTATCAAAAGAGCATATTAATAATAAAACGTTTTTATTAATTTGTCTAATTCCTACTGTTCTACATGGCATATGGGATATGCCAATAAATATACCATATAATTTGCTTCAAATTGGACTTACGGTTGCAGCATGGGTAGTTGTTATATATTTTATTAATTTAGGTTTAAAGCAAATAGATGATGTAAAAAATAAGAGAAAGGATTAACCTTTCTCTTATTTTTGTATTATTTAATTAAACTTTTTGGACATTCTGGTTCATCTACCCAGAAAACATAACATGCTTGGCTACCAGTTGCAGCAGCTCCAAAACCTAATTTGCTAAGTAAGCTTGCAAATAACTTTCCCATTAAAATTCCTCCCTTTATTCTTCTATGTTTAAATTAAATTTAAACCTACATTTGATATCTTTTATAATTGTTATAAGGTAATTTAAATAATCTATATATAATAGGTGAAATCATAAATATTTGTACAACATTAGAAAACACTAATGCGTTTGATAAAAAATTATTATTTATATATAATGCTGTAATAATCATAATTATAGATATTATTGTTGATAAGAATTTATATCTTTCTCTTCTTTTTTTATTTATAATTGGTCTTTTATATGTATCTGCAGGTGAATTTTTAAGAATAAATAATATACATATAATTCCTATTATGCTTTTTATAAAAATAGGTATTTTTATAATTAAACATATATAGGGAATGCTTAAAAATATTATTAAAGAACTAATTAAACATATCCAACTTTTAGTAGCATGTAATCCAAAAGAAAACATTCTAATTAAACTATATGTAAGTGTAAATATAATCACTTCCTTAAATATTCCAAGTAATAATGCAGCTGATAAAATGACTATAGCTTTAGTAATTAAAATATAGATGCCTTCAAGGCCATATTTTAATTCGGCCAATTTTTCATCATTATATGAAATGTTTTTTTGAATAAATTTTAAGGAATTGTTTATAACAATATCTCTCATAACTACCCCTTTTTCTTTAACAATTACATGATAGCAATTTTAAGACTTGAAAAAATAAGAGTAGTTTTAGATGCTTTAACTATTGTATGAAATTCATATTTCGTTAACTAGCAATTTAAAAAATCGTGATTAAACATATTTATAGATATTTCAAAAAACAAATAAATAATATAATAAAAAAATGTAGTAAAATGAAAATTACCAACAAAAATGATGGTAGTATTTTGTCGAAAGTTGGCGTACCAATTTTGTTGAAAATCAATACCTGGAAAGGTATATTTATATTGTAAGCAATTTTATTAGAAGGAGGATTTATATGAGAGGAAAAGTAAAATGGTTTAATAATGAAAAAGGATATGGTTTTATAGAATATAGTGATGGAGAAGATATTTTTGTTCATTATTCTGCAATACTTTCAGAAGGCTATAAGACATTAGTTGAAGGTCAATATGTTGATTTTGAGTTAGTAAGAACTGATAAAGGATTGCAAGCTAAAAAAGTTGTTGAAGTTAAAACTGCTCTTGTGTAGCAGTTTTTAATTTATATAAAAATTATTTAGAATTAAATTTGAATAAGTAAATATCATAATTTCACATTCTTTTTTATATTAATTCATGTTATAATATGTATGGAGGATGATAATATGAAATTTAATATTCGTGGTCAAAAATTAGAAATTACTGAAGCAATTAGAAGTTATGCTGAAAAAAAGGTATCAAAATTAGATAAATATTTTGATTCACCTGAAGATTTGAATGTTAACATTGTTATTAAGCCAAAGGGTGTAGAACAAAAAGTTGAAGTTACTATATCTTTTAAAAAATCAATAATTAGGGCTGAAGATAGTAATAAAGATTTATATGCTGCTTTAGATTTAGTTGTTGATAAGTTAGAGAGACAAATTAGAAAAAATAAGACTCGTATGAAAAAGAGTAAAGATAGTATAAAGATGTTTAATTTGGAATTTGAAGTAAAAGCAGATGAAACAAATGAGACAACAATTGTAAGAAGAAAAAATATAGAGATGAAACCAATGAATGAAGAAGAAGCAATTCTTCAAATGGAATTGATAGGACATAGTTTTTATGTTTTTAAAAATATTGATACAGGTATTACTAATGTTTTATATAAACGTGAAGATGGAAATTATGGAATAATGGAAATTATGTAGATAATAAAAATTCAAAGTAATCTTTGAATTTTTATTTAATATAATTAAAAGACTATGATTTTTGTTGATTTTTTGATACAATATAAGGTGTAGAAGGGATGATTGTTTATGGCATTTTTTAAAAAATTATTTAATCATGAGTACAAACAATTAGAAAAATTTAAAGTGATTGCTGATAAAGTTATTGCTTTAGATGAAGAAATGTCAAAATTGACGGATGAAGAGTTAAAAGGGAAAACTACAGAATATAAAGAAAGACTAGAAAATGGAGCAACATTAGAGGATATTTTAGTGGAAGCTTTTGCAACAGCAAGAGAAGCTGCATATAGAGTAATTGGTGAAAAACCTTATTATGTTCAAATAATAGGTGGACTTGCTATTCATTATGGCAATATTGCTGAGATGAAAACTGGTGAAGGAAAGACATTAACTGCAACTATGCCGGCATATCTAAACGCCTTAAGTGGTAAGGGTGTTCATATTATTACTGTAAATGAATATCTTGCAGGTCGTGATGCCGAATGGATGGGTAATATTTATCGTTTTTTAGGATTAACTGTTGGTGTAAATTATAGAGAGTTAACTCCTAAAGAAAAAAGAGATGTATATAATTGTGATATAACATATACTACAAATAATGAACTTGGATTTGACTATTTAAGGGATAATATGGTTGTTAAGAGTCAAGATCGTGTTCAAAGAGGCTTAAATTTTGTTATTATTGATGAAGTTGACTCAGTCTTAATTGATGAGGCAAGAACACCTCTTATAATATCTGGGGGGTATTTAAAGACTGCAAATTTATATACACAAGCTGATAAACTTGCTAAATCATTAAAAGAAAATGATGGATATGTGTATGATGAGAAAACAAAAGCAGTAACTCTTGATCAAACAGGGATAGCTGCTGCTGAAAAATATTTTAATGTAGATAATTTATATGATTTAAATAATACCTCTTTAGTTCATTATATTAATCAAGCATTGAAAGCAAATTATTCTATAAAGAAAGATTTTGATTATATTGTTGAAGATGGAGAAATAATTATAGTAGACCAAAATACAGGTCATCAAATGAAAGGTAGAGCTTATTCAGATGGGCTTCATCAAGCTCTTGAAGCAAAAGAAAATTTGCAAATTAGAGAAGAAACAAAAACACTTGCTACTATAACTTTTCAAAATTTGTTTAGAATGTATAATAAATTATCAGGTATGACTGGTACTGCTAAAACAGAGGAAGAGGAATTTAGAGATATTTATAATATGTATGTAATTCAAATTCCTACTAACAAACCTGTTGCTAGAAAAGATTTTGGTGATCTGATATATGCTACTAAAGAAGGAAAATATAAGGCTATTATTGAACAAATAAAAGAATGTCATGAAAGTGGGCAACCAGTATTAGTTGGAACTATTGCGGTTGAAACTAGTGAATTGATTAGTTCAATGTTAAAGAAAATTCATATACCTCATGAAGTATTAAATGCTAAAAATCATGCTCGAGAAGCTGAAATAATAGCAAAAGCAGGAGAAAAAGGTGCTGTTACAATAGCTACAAATATGGCTGGTCGTGGTACTGATATCAAACTTACAGATGAAGTAAAAGCATTAGGTGGTTTATTTGTTATAGGAACAGAAAGACATGAATCAAGAAGAATTGATAACCAATTAAGAGGTCGTTCAGGTCGTCAAGGGGATCCGGGTGTTTCACAATTTTGTGTTTCATTTGAAGATGATTTAATGGTTCGCTTTGGTACTGATAGAGCAAAGGTTATGCTTCAAAGATTAGGTTTTTCAGGTGATGTTTCAATACGAAATAAAATGTTATCAGGATCTATTGAATCAGCACAAAAAAGAGTTGAAGGTAATAACTTTGATGTCAGAAAACAACTTCTTCAATATGATGATGTAATTAACCAACAAAGAACTATTATATATGATAGAAGAAACGAAATCCTTGATAGTGAATCTATTCATAATAAAGTTATAGAATCATTTAAATATCATATCTCTGATTTGGTTAATTCTCATTATGAACCAGAAGGATGTATTACTGAGAAAGATATTGATGAAATACTTGAAACTTTAAATCAAGAAATGCATATTGATAAATTATCAAATCAGGATTTAATTGGTAAGAAAACAGAGGAAATAGTTGACATAATTACTAATAATGTTATAGATGCTTATAATTTAAAAATAAAAGATATACCTAAAGAGGTTGCTAATGAATTTGAAAAAGCAATAACTTTAAGAGTTATTGATACTAATTGGATGGAACATATAAATACTATGTCACATTTAAGAGAAGGTATTCATTTAAGAAGTTATGCTCAAGAAGATCCATTAAGAGCGTATACAAATGAAGGATTTGAATTGTTTGATGAACTATTAAATAATATTGATAAACAATCTACAATCTATTTAATGAAGGCAGAGATAAGACAAAATATTGAGAGAAAAGAAGTTGTTAAAGGAGAGGCAGTTACTGATCAAAACAAGGTTAAAAAGGCAACTCCTAAGAAGGTTCAAAAGATAGGTAGAAATGATCCATGTCCATGTGGAAGTGGTAAGAAATACAAACAATGCTGTGGTAAATAGCTTGTTTTATAAGGGTTTGTGAGATTTTGAAAAATTAAAAATTTGATAAAATTGGCCAATTTTTGTCTAAAAATGCAATTTTGTGTGCAAAATGTGTGCATAATATAAAACTTTATGTACACATTTTATATAAATACTTATAAATAAAGGATTTAATTATGTAAACAAAACCAAGTCGATAGTAATACTGACTTGGTTTTTATGATATTACAAATAATTAATAAATGTCTTACTTGCAAAAGTTAGAGATATTGATTTGTTAGTTGCTAAATATACATTTATATTTGGTATTTTTTTATTTAATTTTAATTCTTTTATGTCTTTAAAGTTTCTTTTTGCCAAATCAATTATAACAAATCCAACTCCCAAACCAATATTAACAAATTCAGTTATCAATTCTTGGCTTACTACTTCCATTTTAGGAATAAGCTTCACATTATTTTGAAGAGCAATATAATCTAAAAGTTTTCTGCTATTTGATTCTTCTTTTTGCAGTATAAGAGGATAATTATTTAAATCTCTAAAATTATTTATTTCATCTTTATAAAATATTGGATTATAAATAAATCCCTGTTTTAATTCTTTTAATTTTTTTAAATCCAAATTAGTTTCTTTTATATTACTTTCATTAAATATTACAAAATCTAATTTTCCTAGTTTTAAATCATTTATTAGGTTGCACGTTAAATCGTTAGTAATATCAACATTTATATTTGGAAAATCAGAATGAAATTTTTTTAAAGCCTCAAGCAAAACTAATTTTGTTAGTGTGGTTGAACAACCTATTTTTATTTCACCTTTTGATAAATCTTTAAAAGAAGTAAATTCATTCTCTGCGTTGTTAATTAATTCTAATGCCCCTTTAACGTAATCAAAAAACATTTTACCTTCACTAGTTAGCTCCATACCCTTATTACTTCTTAAAAATAAAGTTCCTCCAAGTTCGTCTTCGAGCTTTTTTATTGATTGTGATATAGCCGGTTGTGATATATGTAGTTCTTCACTTGCTTTAGTCATATGTTTATGCTTTGCTACTACATAAAAAATTCTATATAATTCTAAGTTTATGTTCATTATAAGCCCTCCTTATAAATATTATAACAAATATATATTTTACTTATCAATAATTGTGACATATAATTTAATTAGAAAGAAGGAATTATATGTTAAAAGACAAAAATATAGTTATAGGAATAACAGGGGTATTGCCAGTTATAAAATTTGTGGATTAGTTACACGTTTAGTTAAAGAAGGTGCAAGGGGTAGAAAAGAATGCAACAAATTTTATTAATCCTTTAACCTTTGAAGCCTTATCTAAAAATAAAGTAGTAGTAGATATGTTTGTAGAAGAAAATTGTAATTATATATGACATATTGAATATGGGCAATACACTGATATAATGGGTAAAGTTTCTTCTGGTATTGTTGATGATATGTTATCAAGCACTATTATTGCTTCAACAAAACCAGTATTATTTGTACCTGCAATGAATGAGCATATGTATTTAAATAAGATAGTTCAAAATAATGTTGAAAAACTAAAAAGTTATGGTTATTTTTTTAGGCTCGAAGTTGGAATGCTTGCATGTGGTACAAGTGGCATAGGTAAATTAACAAATACTAAAGTAATTTTTGATAAAATAAAAGAAATTTTAAGTGAGGAGAGATAAAAATGAAAGTTTTATTAACGGCTGGTACATTTGATTTAAATGGTGGTAAAAAATCTGGGCTAATAGAAAAAATTTATTTAAAATTAAAAGAATATACCAATTATGATATTGATTATTATAATGGTGGATATTATGATGAATTAAAAAAATATGTTGAAAGTGCTAAGAATTATGAAATCATTTTTTGGATGGCTAACGTACCAAATGAATTAGAAAAAGTAAGAGATGTAAAAACCATAAATCCTCTTGCTCTTGTAGTAGGTTCTAAAAGAAACCATTATGATAAAGAAAAGGAAAGATTAGAATATACTTTTGTAGAAATTTTAAATAAATCACTTATTCAAAGAAATAATTTGACGATAGAGTTTAGTCTTTTAAAAGACAAAAATATTTTTAAAATGCTACTATTTGATCCACTAGGAACATCGTGGTATGAGGGATATGATTTAGATAAATTAGTTAAAAAAATGTTAAATAGAATTAATTTTATAATGAGCACTAAACGAGAACATACTTTTAAAAGTTTGGGTGCACCAGAAATACCAGAAAATGAAAAATTTTTTGAATATGTAAGAGATGTTGCTGCTATTTTTCATAAAACTATAGAGCATGCTGATGGTGTTACAAAATTTTTAGGAAATGCTTCATTCAGACAAAATAATAAAATATATGTTACAAGAAGAGATGTTGATAAATCTTTAATTAATAAAGAAAATTTTGTTGAGTGTTATCTTGATAATAATAAAGTGTATTATTATGGTGATTATAAACCATCGAAAGATGCAGTAGTTCAAACAAGATTGTATAAAATGTTACCTAATATAAATTATATTGTTCATTCACATTGTTACACCAAAGATGGCTTTTTTACATCCATACCTGTACCATGTGGTGCTTTAGATGAAATAGATGAGGTATTAAAAGTAATTAAAAAGAATTATAATAATAATTTTAATTTTGATTATTACAAAGTTAATTTAAAAGGTCATGGGTGCTTAATTCTAGGAAAGAAACTTGAAGATTTAAAAAGAACGGAATATATAACAAGAAATTTACCAGAAAAATTATGGGAGGATTAAAATGAATTTTCAAAGTGTGATACTTTGGAATTTTTTTGTTATATATGATATCATATTTTGCCTATTTGTTAATAATTAACATTTTTTGTAAGGTTTGATTAATAATGTTTAATATGGTAGAATATAATTATATTTAGTATAGGAGTATGATGTATGAAGGAAATTTATAAAAAATATGTAAACGAAAAACAAGTTTTCGATAAAAAGATATGGCTTGGTATTTTTTGTTTAATTGTTGTAATAGCTGGTATATTTGGTTTTATATATGAATTTATATTTTATTACTTTAATAGCGACATGACACAGTTTTACTGGAGGGGTGGTAATTTTTTACCATGGATTAATATATATGCAACAGGTGCTCTTATGATTTATATTTTAACATACAAACAAAGAAAAAATCCTTGGATAGTGTTTCTAATAAGCTTTGTATTATGTGGTATATTGGAGTTGTTTTCTGGATGGGCTATGTATAATATTACTGGTGTAAGATGTTGGGATTATAATTCTGAAATATTGAGTTTTGGTAATATAGGCGGTTTTGTTTGCCTAAGAAGTGCTTTGTTTTTTGGACTATCTGGATTAATTCTTATATATGTAATTGTTCCTCTTTGTTTCTTTTTAGCACAGAAATTAAATAGAAGAATATTTCTTATTTTAAGTATAGGATTATGTTCTATAATCTTAATTGATGAATTCTATAATCTTTTATTTGCCCGAATTTTTCATTTGCCCAGAGCATCTACAATTTATAAAATGTTAGGTTTTCACTATATGAATTTTTAAATATTAAATTAATTATGAGGTGATTATTATGAATTTAAATAGAAATACATATGTTGAGGTAAATACTATTAATATTAGAGAAAACATAAAAAAGATAATTGATTGTTATAATAATTATAAGTATTATATTGGTGTTGTAAAAGCTGATAATTATGGACATGATGGAATTGAATCCGTAAAAGCCGTAATAGATGGTGGGTGTAACTATTTAGCAGTTGCAACATTAGATGAAGCATTAAAAATAAGAAAAACTATTAAGGATATTCCAATATTATGTCTAGGAGTAGTTCCTGCTGAGCATACAGATTTATGTATAAAAAATGATATTACTATAACTATTAATTCCTTGGAATATTTAAATGAACTAATGACTTATAATTTTAATGTAAAAAGAGTCCATATAAAGATTAATACAGGAATGAATAGACTTGGAATTTCAAACACTAATGAACTACGTAAAGTGTTTGAAATATTAAAAAATAAAAGTATATTTGTTGAAGGGGTTTATACACATTTATATAATGCGGATAACAAAGATATATATGTAAAACAAATGAGTAAGTTTAAAGAAATGCTTGAGTCTATTGATATGAGTAATATAAACATTATTCATATGTCTGCAAGTGATGGTATTGTCAATTATGATAAGCCAGATTTTGTAAATGGTTGTAGAATAGGAATAATGATGTATGGTTTTACCAAAAATAAGAAATTAGCTTTACAGAGTACTTTTAGTTTGTATAGTGAAATTATACAAATTAATACCCTTAACAAAGATGATACAGTTGGTTATAATGGCATTTATAGGGCTAATAGTAAAGAATATATTGCAGTTATACCAATAGGTTATGCAGATGGAATCATTAGAAAAAATACAGGAAGATATGTTTATATTAATAATAAAAAATATAAAATAGTAGGTAATATATGTATGGATATGCTTTTTGTTAAAGTAGATGATAAGGTTAAAACCCATGATAAAGTTGTTTTGCTTAAGGATATAGACCATATAGAAGAAGTTGCTAAACATTTGGATACAATTCCATATGAAGTTATGTGTATGGTAGGAAAAAGAGTGGAAAGAAAGTATATTTGCTAATAATATCTTCTTTTTTTTTACAAATTAATGTATAATTATAATGATGTATGGAGGAATATACTATGAAATTAAGTAAGTTAAATATTAAAAAAATTAATTTTAATGATGTCGATAAATCTTATTCTGGTCAGGATATTTTAATGAAATTAGGAGAATTATATCAATTTGAAAGTGGTATATATGGATATGGCAATATATGGACAAAGCTAGAAAGAAATGTTGAAAATATTATAATGGAAGAACTTGATAAAGCAGATTGTATTCATGTTGAATTTCCTAAATTACAACCTAGAAAAATATGGGATCAGTCTAATAGATGGATTGTATATACTGATGAATCTGATACAATGTTTACTATTAATAATAATTTAGGAGAATATGGACTTGCTCCTACCGCAGAAGAATGTGCTACTATATTTGGGGCTAATCGTTTACTTTCATATAAAAATTTACCAACTACATATTATCAAGTTGGTGAAAAATTCAGAAAGGAAATTAGAACTAGAGGATATTTATTTAGACCAAGAACATTTGTTATGATGGATGCCTATTCATTTGACAAATCTGAAGAAGATATGCATGCTAATTTTAATAAAATGCATGATGTTTACATGAATATTTTTAAAAGAATTGGAATTAATATTATACCTGTTGTAAGTGATGGTGGAACAATGGGTGGTAGAGTATCAGAAGAATTTCAAGCCATTACTAAATTAGGTGAAGATATTATTTTATATGATGAAAAAAATAATATTGGAATAAATAAAGAAGTACTTGATTTTGAAGATAAAGAAACATTTATTAAAAAACTAAATGGTTTAGATTTGGATAATATGAAAGAATATAATTCTGTAGAACTTGGTAACAATTTTGAACTTGGAACTAAATATTCTGAATCAATGAAGCTATATTTTCAAGATGAAGATGGTAAAAACAAACCATATTACATGGGATGCTATGGAATTGGATTAGGAAGAATAATTGCTGTATTAATTGAAAATAATGTTATTATTAAGGATAATGTAGTAAAGGGTTTTGTCCTTCCATATCATATTGCTCCATATAAAGTTCAAATTATATATAATGAAAATAATCGTGAGAATGCATTTAATTTATATAATTATTTAAATGATAATGGAATAAGTGCTATTATAGATGATAGGGATAATTTAAGTATAGGAAATAGAATTAATGATGTATATACTTTAGGTACTCCAAAAATAATTGTACTTGGTTCAAGATTTGATGGTGCCAATTATGAAATAGAAGATGCTAGTACCAATGAAAAATGTATAGTTGATAAAGATAGTATTATTTCTTATTTTAAAAAGTAAAATTGTAATAAATATAGAGAAAATCACCATATTAAAAATGGTGATTTTTAATGATAGAAAGATGTGAATTTAAAAGAATTGATAATCAAGATGTCTTAATAATACATTTAAATTTTGATTATGAATTTGGTAACATAGTAAATGGTTTTGCTAATTTAAAAGAAGAAATTAAAAAAAGTGTTTCTAAAATTAAATATAAAGGTCAGAAAATATTACTTATGGTTGGAGGAATTTTGATAGGTACTATTATGCTAAATAGTCCTATTAAAACTATGAAAGATAATTTAGATATTGATTATGTTAATTCTATAATTGTTACTGATAGATATGAAGATTTTGCTAATTTAAATCAAAAGAGTATTGAAAATGATAATATAAGTGATATTAATAAGAATAATTCTGAAAATGATATTAATAATAATGATGTTGAAAATATAACTCATACGGAAAATTCTACTAATAGTAATGTTAGTAAAAATAATGATAATAATGATGCAGATAATATTAAGAAGGATAATGTAAAGGATGAAATAGTAGATAAACAGGAACCTATACATGATGATTTAGACATAGATGAAACTCTAGAAGATAAGCAGGAAAATGTCGAACAGATGGTAACTATATATAGAACAAATGGAAGTGTATTAGAATTATCAATGACGGACTATCTTATTGGAGTAGTTGCTGGTGAAATGCCTGCATCATTTCCTATAGAGGCACTTAAAGCACAATCCGTAGTGGCTAGAACTTATGCACTTAATTCTATAAATCATGGTAAAACTTTAACAGATTCAACTAGTACTCAAGTTTATAAAGATGAAAATCAGATGAAGCAATTGTGGGGTAGTAGCTATAACCTATATTATAACAAAATTAAAGATGCAGTAACATCTACAAATAATCTTGCCATTTATTATAATGGTACTTACATTGATGCTGTATATCATTCAACAAGTAATGGGTATACTGAAGATGCACTAAATGTCTGGGGAAATAACGTTCCATACCTTAAAAGTGTTTCAAGTTATTGGGATCAAAATGCATCATCATATATGAAGACTATAACTAAAAACGAAGCAGATATAATTAATTTGCTTGGTTTAGGGAATCTGGATAATATAGAAATTATAGAAAGAAATGAAAGTGGTCGTGTAGAAAAGATTGAGCTTGGTGATAAAATATATACAGGTATAGAACTTAGAAATTTGTTAGGTTTAAGATCTACTGATTTTGAAATTATAAAGGATAATGGTGTAGTTTCAATAACTACAAAAGGATATGGCCATGGAGTTGGTATGAGTCAGTATGGTGCTAAGGGAATGGCTGAAGAAGGTTATAATTTCAGAGATATTTTAAACCATTATTATGTTGGTGTACAAATCTATTAAATAATCATATTTTTAAATAATGTTACCATTACCTATATAATTATCAATGCGTTAATAATTTAATAAAATACAAAATATTTGTGATGGTTTAGTATAATGTAAAATTGGTGTTAAATATATGTACATCTATTGATTAAACTGTTATTAATACTGAAAACTCTTTTATATAGTGTTTTCTTTTTTTTTGTGATATAATCTTGTTAAGGAAAGTTGGGATATAGTGAATGAAAAAAATAAACTTTTAGTTTTACTTGCAATTGTTGTTTTATTTGTAGTATCAATAGTTTTCGGTACGATTATTTCAAAAAACGAATCTAATAGGATATGGAAAGATGTACGAAGTGCATATAATAGCTCAGATACTAAAGTTATATATATAGGTGGTAGTAATTATTATTATTCAAAAGAATTTGTTAAGATTATAGAACATTTTAAAGACCAATATAATTTTGATTATACTTATGTTAATGTTGATGTATTAAAAGATACAGAATTTAATAAAATTATTAGTCTTTTGTTTAAAGACCTATATAACTTTGATTATAATTATGTTAATATCAATTTGTTAAAAGAAGCAGATTTTAGTAGAGTTATTAGTCTTTTAAATATTCAAACCGACATTTTTGATGTTCCTTACTTGATTATTTTAAAAAATCGTCAAGTAATAGGAATCCAAATTGGTTATACAGAAGAAAGTAATGTATTTAATATTTTGCAAAATTATGGTTTAATATCTAAATCAGTATCTAATCCTTATATTGCTGGAGATAACAATAAGGTTGTTGCTGCCTTTAATGAGGTTTTTAAAACAGGATATAATAGACTTATATATATAGGTAGACCTACCTGTGGTTATTGTCAGAAACTTGTTCCAATTTTAGATGAATTAAAAAATGAATATGGCTTTGATTATTATTATATTAATACAGATGAAATATCATCGGCAGAGTTACAAGCAATCTTGATTAAACTAAATATTGATTATGCTACTTTTGGTACACCTTATTTGGCAGTTGTTAATAATAATACAGTTATTAGTAGACAACCTGGTTATGTAGAAAAAGAAGTTTTGAGAGAATTTTTAAAGGAATCAAATATAATTGATTAAAGGAGGAACTATGGAAGTATATAAAAAATTGAAAGAATTTAAGAAAAAATACCCATTAACTATTGGTTGGAGATTGAAATCACATTGTAAAATAATAGAAAAACATCTAAATCCAGGTGAAGTAGTAAACTATGTTTTTGTTGGTCAAAAAAATGATATACCATTTGATATAATATCTACTTATGTAGTTGCACTAACTGATAGAAGAATTCTTTTGGCTCAAAAAAGATTATTATTTGGGTATATGTTTACTGCAATTACTCCAGATTTGTTTAATGATTTGAAAGTAAGAACAGGAATATTTTGGACTAAAATATATATAGATACTGCTAAAGAGTTTGTTGTTATGTCAAAAATTCAAAAACAAGCAAGTGATGAAATTGAAACAAATATTACGGAATATATGATGGAAGAAAAGAAAAAGTATGGGTTAAATTCTAATAAATAATCTGGAGGAATTATGAAGAAGAAGTTTGCTTTACTTTTTACATTGTTTATTTTGTATATGGTTTTGAACCTAATATTTAATTTTTCAAAAAAATATAGTGCTGATTATAATATATTTTCTGATGATGAGAAATTTGTTATAAGTGAACAATATAATATAGCTGTTAAAAAGAATTATTTTTTAACAATTACTCATAATGATATAGTTTATTCATATCAGTTTGGAAATAAATATTTTGGTAAAAAGATAGTTAAAGATATCAAATATTATAAAGATGATAATATGGAATGTATCCTGCCAATATTTAAAAATTCAGAACTAATTTTTGATATAACTTGTCAAGACTATAATTCTGATTTTCAAGTTTATTATCACAATATTTCTAAAAAAGATAATAAAATAGAGCAATTATATGATGGTTATGACAATAGTAAATTTCTAGATAATAATGATAACTATAATACTATTAACTTATTTGATATTTATGTAGATAATATAGGTAAGAACAAATTTTCCGTTGAAACATATAAGGGAATAATTAATATTAATAAATCAGTAAAAGAAGTAAATATTTTTAAAAAGGATATTTATAACAAAGAAATACATGCTTACACTGATAATTATTATATAGTTGCTAACTATAATGATGTTTATGAATTCAATAAGTTTTTTGTTGTTAACTTATCTAATAATTCTGTTAATGAATTAAGTTTTAATTTTAAAATTTCATTTGATTCATATATACAAGGTATAGATGGTGATTATATATATCTATTAGATACAGAAAATAAAAAACAATATAAGATTGATTGTAAAAGTATGAGTATTACAGAAATTGGTAGCTTGAATAAGGGTGTTAGAGTTTACAAGAATGGTGTTTGGAGTGATACTTCATTTAATAATGTACTTGAAAATAATGAAGGTTTTGATTTTAAAAATAATACTACTTATGTAAATGATAATATTATAATAGATAAACAAAATAATTATTTATATAAATATGTCAAATATAATGATAGATATAATGTATATAAGAGTAATTTAATAACGCCAAATATTAGATTATATTTATTTTATACGAATAATTATAATAAGATTATATATAAAGATGGTAATGTATATTTTCAAAATGATGATATAATATGGCTATATAACGAATTTAGTGGATTAAAAAAAATAATTCAAAGTAATGAATTATTATTTAATGAAAATATTTTGTTTCATGCTAATTAATTATTTAATAAATCCATTTTGAACAAATTTTGTTTCATTGACAACAATAAATGCTTTGTTGTCATTTTCTTTTATTAAATCTCTTAAATCACTATAACTTTTATTATTTATTTCAATATATAGCATATACTTGTCAGTTTCTTCTTGACCTTTAATATTCATCATAGAAACAGCATACCCTGCTTTTCTAATTATGTCGGCAAGTTCTTTTTTATTTGTTATTACTTGAACACTAAATGTACCTTTGATTACTTTGTTAGAAATAATTCCGCCAAAAAATGTTCCTGTAGAATATCCTGCTGCATATGACAACATGACAAATATACTTGTTTCATCTGTATTTAGTGCTTCTCTTACTATGGTAAACCATATACATATTTCAATAAATCCTATCATTGCAGCATAAAAGTTTTTTCCTTTTACTGTAATTATGGTTCTAAGAGTACCAAGGGATACATCTAAAATTCTTGCAAAGAATATTTTAATGCATAGTAAAAATAAACTCATATATTCACCTCATTATAATAATTGTAACACATTAATATTTTGTAAATAAATAAGAAATTTATTCATAGACATAATTTTACATACATGATATACTTTTTATGGAGTGGATAATATGACTAGTGATAATAGAGTAAGATGGGAAGGACATCCTTTGGGAATTGGGGATAGAATTTTATCTTTAGTTGGTTTAAATTCAACATTATATGAAGTTATTGGTGATGAGCTTATTATAAAACAAGGCTTTTTTAAAAGAAAAACGCATACTTTTAAATTGAGTGACTTATATGATCCTCAGTTAATAGAAAGCCTGTTCCAGAGAATGCTTAAAGTTGGAACAATTTATTTAAAAACTAATAGTAATAAGTTAATTGAACTTAGAAATTTAAAAAATCCAGAAAAGGTTAGAAAAATATTTACTGATTTAATAAAACTAAATAATAATGAAGAAAATAATTAATTTATGCGTATTTTTTGTTAAATAATACATAAAATTGCACTATAAGGACTTATTTGTGTTGACTTTTATGTATTTTTTTAGTAGAATTTTAGTTGGTACATTTTATATCCCATGAATGTAAAGCTTGGGACACTTTACATTAATTATTAGAAAGGGAATGTTTATGAAAAACACATTTATGCAAAAAAAACAAGAAATTAAGCGTGATTGGTATGTTATTGATGCTGAAGGTATGGCCTTAGGACGTGTTGCTGCTAAAGTAGCTCATGTTTTACGCGGAAAACATAAACCAACATATACACCTCATGTTGATTGTGGAGATTTTGTTATTGTTACTAATGCTTCAAAAGTTGTTTTAACTGGTAATAAGCTAGATGACAAAATGTATTACAACCATAGTGGTTATCCAGGTGGATTGCGTGAAAGAAGTGCACGCACTATGAAAGAAAATTATCCAGTTGAAATGATGGAAAGAGCTATTAAAGGAATGCTTCCAAAAGGACGTTTAGGTCGTCAAATGTATAGAAAGTTATTTGTTTATGCTGGTGCAGATCATTCACATGCTGCACAAAAACCAGTTGAAATGAAATTAAATTAGGAGGGTTTAAATGGCTAATAAGAGAATTTTTATTGGAACAGGACGTAGAAAATCTTCTGTTGCACAAGTTAAAATGGTTCCAGGAAAAGGAAAAATTACTATTAATGGAGTTGATGTAAGAGAATATTTCCCTTATGAAACTAATGTAATGGATTTAAAACAACCTTTAGTTGCTACTTCTACTGAAGAAACTTTTGATATTGATGTAAAAGTTTCAGGTGGTGGATTCAGTGGTCAAGCTGGAGCTGTTCGTTTAGGTATTACAAGAGCTTTATTAGAATATGATGCTCCTAATGCTGAAAGTGAAGATAATTTCCGTAAAAAATTAAAAGTTGCTGGATTTGTTACAAGAGATCCTCGTAGCAAAGAACGTAAAAAACCAGGTCTTAAAGCTGCTCGTAGAGCACCACAATTTTCAAAAAGATAATTTTCAAAAAGCAAGAGTTTTTCTTGTTTTTTTTCTTTTCAAATAATGTTATAATACTTATATTGGAGGTATAATATGGTTGATAATAGACAATTACAATTTGTATATGTGTTGCTTGCATCTTTATTTAAAAACGATTGTCATGAACTTTATATTGATGAATCATTATTTGAATTAATGCCTTGTATTAGAGAATATATTAGTAATAATGGTATTATGCAGGACTATGATACATTAGAATTATTATTTATTAAACAAAATGATTATAAAATATTTAATAATATAATTAGTCTTGCTGATGAATTAATTGGTAGTTATGAAGATAATAAGTTCTATATAGAAATGAATGATGAAATGGCAGATATAATTCTAAATAATAAGCTTTTTGATAGACAAATAATGCTTTCTATTGGAAATTTGATTGCAAACAATCAAAGAAATAAGATTAAGGTAAAGGAAAAGATATATTATGAGAATAACAAATGATTGGAAAGATTATGAAATTATAGATGCTGGTAATGGTGAAAAATTAGAAAATTGGAATGGTGTTAAATTAAGAAGACCAGATCCTCAAGCAATGTGGGATGTAGATAATTATGAAAAATGGCAAAATATAGATGCTTTTTATCATAGAAGTAGTAAGGGTGGAGGTTCATGGGACTTCAAGAAAAAGTTGCCTAGTTACTGGACTGTAAAATATAAAGAATTAATATTTAAGGTGAGTCCAACTGATTTTAAGCATACTGGTTTATTTCCGGAGCAAGCTGTTAATTGGGACTATATGATGAACAAAATTAAAAATAGCAAAAGACCAATTAAAGTTCTTAATTTATTTGCGTACACTGGTGGAGCAACGATGGCTTGTTCTAAAGCTGGTGCTCAGGTAGTAGTTCATGTGGATGCATCTAAAGGTATGGTGGAATGGGCAAAAGAAAATATGCATTTATCTAATCTTGATGGTAACCATATTCGATTTATTGTAGATGACTGCTTAAAATTTGTTGAACGTGAATTTAGAAGAGGTAATAAATATGATGCAATTATAATGGATCCTCCTTCTTATGGTAGAGGTCCAAATGGTGAAGTATGGAAATTTGAAAAAAATATTTATACACTTATTTCATCTTGTATGAATATATTAAGTGATGAACCATTATTTTTCCTTATAAATTCTTATACTACAGGTATTTCAGATATAGTTTTAAGTAATATTTTAAAAACAACAATGTTAAAAAGATATTCAGGCAAAGTTGAATCTGGAGAAATAGGATTACCAATAACTCGTGATAATATGATATTACCTTGTGGTATTTATGGTTTGTGGGAAGAAAATGATTAAAATTATATATGAAGATAATCATTTACTTGTTGTAGAAAAACCAGTAAATGTTCCCGTTCAGGAAGACGATTCTCGTGATTTAGATTTATTATCTATTCTTAAAAATTATATTAAAAAGAAATATGATAAGCCCGGTAATGTATATTTAGGTCTTGTTCATAGATTAGATAGACCAGTTGGTGGAGTAATGGTATTTGCTAAAACTTCAAAAGCAGCATCAAGGTTAAGTGAACAAATTAGAAATCACACTTTTAAAAAAGAGTATCATGCAGTAGTTGTTGGAAATATCAGTGATAATGGTAACTTTGTTGATAAATTAATTAAAGATACTAAAAATAATAAAGTTAGTGTAAACCCGCTTGGTAAAGAGGCTAAACTAAGTTATATTAAGGTAAATTCATCAAATAATTTGTCACTTGTAAAAATTAATTTAGAAACCGGAAGATCCCATCAAATACGTGTTCAGTTTTCCTATCATGGATATCCATTATATGGTGATCAAAAATATAATAAAAATGCACATATTGGTAATCAAATTGCCCTTTGGGCAACAAGAATTCAATTTATTCATCCGGTCACAAAAACATTATTAGATTTTTCTAGTAATCCACCTTCTATTTATCCCTGGTTACTTTTTAGGTAGCATGGTTTACATGTTACCTAATTTTTGATATAATATGCTTTACTTCAAGAGGTGATACTATGTATATAAAAAGATATAATGATACTATATTAGAAAATTTTCTTTTAAATAAATTGAGTGATGATGATGTTAAAAAATACATATGTGATAAAGATTTTATGCAGGAGCTTATTTTTACAACAGGTGATAAAGCTATATATGATATGTGTGATAAAAGTGTAAAAAATGATTTCCAGTTTAATATTAATCTATTGAGTTTTTTTAGAGAAAATTTAAGAATTTTCTATTATATATATAATAGTTATATTACTAATAGTGATCAATTTCATCAGCACCAATTAGTGTTTTATTTAGCTCTTCAAGATTGGGTAAATGAAAATTCTAAACTAAGCAATATTGTATACTTAGCTGAAATGTTATATAAAACAAGACTTGATGTCTACAAAGGACGAATTACAAAAAGAGAAAACTTTTTTGGAGTAGGTTTCTGTTTTATGCTAGATAGTTATTCTAATAATAGTTATGCTAAAGATTTTTGTGCAAAAGAAATGGCAATAGATTTATTTGATAAAGTAGATTTAGATGATTTTTATTCTTCTAAATTTAAAAATGCAACTGAAATGGCAGGTTATGGTATTAATAATTGTATTTTACTTTTAATAAAGGATTATGATATTTTTTTACACGACTATTTAATTGGTAATATCCATTTAGTAAAGTCTCTTCAAAAGAAAGTTAATGAATTAATATATAATTGGCAGTCATTAGGTAAGTTTAATACTGGTAGAAAATTGGTTAGATTTATTTCCAGTTAAAAGTGCATTTATAATCTTTTTATACTTTCATTGGATTGGTTATTTAATTGAATACTTTAAAGTATTCTTTTTTCATATATTTATATTGGTGAGATATATGTTTAAATATAAATTGTTTGTTTTAATTTTAATAATTACTGGTATCTTCTGCTTTAAAACTATATATGCGGATAATAATGAATTATCTCTTATTGGGAAAGTTATCTACATAGATCCTGGACACGGTGGAGTTGATCCCGGTGCTTTGTATAAAAATGTATATGAAGCTGATATCAATCTTGACATATCAAAAAAAATATCTGATATTTTAACTAGTAGAGGAGGGGTAGTTTATCTAACAAGAGATGGCAACTATGATTTATCGTTACCTGGAGCTTCTGCTAGAAAAAGAAGTGATTTATCAAGAAGGGCAAATATTATAAATGACTCAATGTGTGATATTTATGTATCAATTCATTTAAATGCTGAGTCTACAGGTATATGGAGTGGTGCTCAAGTTTTTTATGATGATATAAATCCTCAGAATAAATTAATTGCTGAAATTATGCAACAAAGACTTTCAAAGGATTTAAAAACAGATAGAAAATATAAGGAAATCAAAGATATGTATTTGCACAAAAGGGTTAAAAGACCTGGGGTATTAGTAGAAGTAGGTTTTATTTCTAATGCAAGTGAAAGATATTTATTAATGAAAGATAGTTATAGGCAAAAAGCAGCTCTTTCGATTGCTAATGGAATAGAAGAATATTTGACTAAATAACATAAAAATTCCACAAAAATTACATATTTTAGGTATAAAATCATTATTGTGTTACAGGTTGTTTACACTTTTTAACTATAACATAATTTATCTTTTGGGTTATGTATGTTATACTGAAAATGGAAAATAATAGTTAAAAGGGGTGCATAAAGGTATGGCAAATAAAATTTTTAAGAATCTTGATGAACAGATTGAAATACTTAGAAACAAAGGATTAATGATTGATGATGAAATGGCTGCCAAAGATATACTTCTTCGTGAAAATTACTTTTTTGTAAGTGGTTATAGACATTTTTTTATGAATCCAAGCAAACCTAAAAATTTTATTCCAGGTACTACGTTTTCAGAATTGTATGGTGTTTTTAGCTTTGATAGACACATGAGGAATATTATGTTTAAGAATATACTTATTATTGAAAATAATATTAAATCAATTATAAGTTACCAATTATCTAAAAAATATGGCTTTAATGATAAAGATTATTTGGTTCCAAGTAATTTTACTAGTGATCCACTAAGGACAAGACAGGTAAATGATGTGCTTAGTAAAATGAAAAGACAAATTAGAATCAATGGAAAAAAACATTCTGCAACATTACATTATATTTCTAATTATGGTTATATACCTATGTGGATTTTGGTGAAAGTATTATCTCTTGGTATTATTTCAGAGTTGTATGCAATTCTAAAGAATGAAGATAAAAAAGCAATTGCTAATTTTTATGATTTAGATACTGAAACATTAGAGATTTATTTATCTCTACTTGCAAATTTTAGAAATTTATGTGCTCATGAGGATATTTTATATGACCATAGAACAAATCGTGCTATTCCAGATAGTAGTTATCATTATAAACTTGGTATTGAAAAAATAGAAGATGAATATCATTATGGTAAAAATGACTTGTATGCACTTATAATTATAATGAGAAGAATGTTAACTAATGATGAGTTTAAAATGGTTGTTAATGAGATTGAATATGAAATTAACTTGTTAGATAGTATAATTAATGTTATACCATTAAGTTCTATTTTAAATAAAATTGGCTTTCCTGATAATTGGAACGAAATAGTATATATGCAATAGGAGGGATTTTATGAAGAATAAATTGTTCTATGTAATAACAATTTTTGTGTGTTTGTCTTTAAATTCAGTTTTAACATTTGTTATTGTTGATTATAAAATAGACAAACTTGATTTAAATAAGGAAAAGGTTGTTAAAGAAGTAAGTATAGTTGAAGAAAATACCATAAAAGAATCTGTTTCTAAAGTTTATGATTCAACTGTATTAGTTGAGACTTATGTAGGTTCAAGATTAATTGGTAGTGGTACTGGGTTTGTATATAAGACTGATGATAAATATGGTTATATTATGACTAACCATCATGTAATAGAGACTGCCAAATCTATTAAAGTGACTAATACAGCTGGTGTAGTAGTTGAGGCAACTCTTCTTGGAAGTGATGAGTATGCTGATATTGCAGTATTGCAAGTAGATTTAAATTTTGTAGTGTCTACGGCGGAAATTGGTAAGGCTGCTGACATGGAAATAGGAGATACGGTATTTACTATAGGTTCTCCTCTTGGATCAGAATATATGGGTACAGTAACTAAGGGAATTTTATCTGGTAAAGATAGAACTGTTAGTGTATCACTAAATTCAGGGACTTATCGTATGGAAGTATTGCAGACTGATGCTGCTGTTAACCCTGGAAATAGTGGTGGTCCTCTTGTTAATGTAAACGGTGAAGTAATAGGTATAATTTCTTTAAAGTTAGTAGAAAATGAAATAGAAGGTATGGGATTTGCCATTCCAATTGAAATAGCAATGAATTATGCACCTTCACTTGAAAAAGGTGAAGATATAAAAAGACCAGTAATTGGTGTTGAACTTGCAGATGTTGATAATACATACAGTTTATATCTAAATAAAATATATTTAGATGGTGATATTAGTTATGGTAGTGTTATTCTAAAGGTTGAAGATGGTTATCCGGCTGCTACTGCAGGTTTAAAAAAGGGTGATGTTATAGTAGCTATAGATGATAATAAAATTGAGGATTCAAGTCATTTGCGCTATTTATTATATAAGTATGAAATAGGAAGTAAAATTAAATTAAAAGTAATTAGGGATGGTAAGCAAATAGAACTTGAGCTTACTCTCGATAAAGCAAATGAGGGATAATTATTTATTATTCCTTTTTTGATGTCATGAAAAAATTATATTGAAGAAAACAATAATGTCAGTTTTTAATTCTATAAACATCATTATTAACATATTCTTAATATTGTAGTGAATATATATAAAAAATAATTAATTTAAGAAAAATTATTGACAATTAAAACCATTTTGTTATATACTTTGAATAGTCATTTAAAGACGAAGAAATGGAGAAGTAATATTAGATACTATTCTAAGAGAGTTAGGGCTGGTGGAATCCTAATAATAAGGCTAATATGAATAACACCATGGAGTTGCTTATCGAAATTTAGTAGAATAAGCCGGAAGTAATCCGTTATCATATTACCAAGAGTGGTCATTAGACAAATTGGGTGGTACCGCGGATTAATATTCGTCCCTTTATAGGACATTATTAAATGCTCAATTAGCTCAGTCGGTAGAGCATGCGGCTGTTAACCGCAGGGTCGTAGGTCCGAGTCCTACATTGAGCGCCATTTATATGCCTGATTAGCTCAGTCGGTAGAGCACTCGGCTGTTAACCGATAGGTCGTAGGTTCGAGTCCTACATCAGGCGCCATTTATGAATTAACAAGTCCTATATATTTAGGGCTTGTTTTATTATATTAAGGAGGAATTTATGGGTAAATTTACTAAAGAAATGGTTAATGACTATGCAGATAAGTTGTTAATTGGTTTGACAGAAGAAGAAAATAAGATGGTATTAGATGAATTTGAAATTATTGATTCAACTATTGATATAATTAATCAAATTCCTAATATTGAAGAAGTAGAACCTATGTCTCATTGCTTAGATGATTTTGTATATGAGTTAAGAGAAGATGTTGTAGAAGATAGTGTTCCAATTGAAGAATTATTACAGAATTGTGATCAGTATAATGAACGCGAAGTAGAAGTACCAAAGGTGGTGGGTTAATATGGAATATATGAATAGAACAATAAAAGAAATACATGAGGCTCTTGTTAAAGGTGAAGTAACAAGTGAGGAGTTAGTAAAAGAATCTCTTCTTAAATCACATGAAGTACAAGATAAATGTAATGCTTTTGTAACAATATTAGATGATGCAAAAGGAGGAAATGTTACTGATAACTTGTTGTCTGGAATTCCGTATGGTATAAAAGATAATTATAGTACAAAAGGAATACTTAGTACAGGATCTAGTAATACGCTTAAGGATTATGTTCCATTTTTTTCAGCAACTGCAATTCTTAATCTTGAAAAAGCTGGTGCAGTAGCTGTTAATAAAACTGTAATGGATGAATTTGGAATGGGTGGAACAGGGACAACTGGTCATACAGGTGTTGTAAAAAATCCATGGGATGAAACGAGAATGTGTGCTGGCTCATCAGCTGGTAGTGCTGCAGCAGTTGCTGCAGGAGTATACCCTTATGCAACAGGTAGTGACACAGGTGATTCAATTCGTAAACCGGCTGCTTATTGTGGAATTGTCGGTTATAAACCAACATATGGAATGATTTCAAGATATGGATTATTCCCATTTGCTTCTAGCTTGGATCATTGTGGAGTATTATCAAGATGTGTAGAAGATGCTGCAATTGTTGTTGATAATATGAAAGGTATTGATAAAAATGATATGACAAGTTGGGATTCCAAAGATATTCATTTATATGAGTCTTTAGGTACTAGTGTAAAGGGCAAAAAACTTTGTTATGTTAAAGAACTATGTGATATATCAATGTATCCACATGCTACTGAGCAATTAAGAAAGCATTTAGAAAATTTTAAATTAACTCTTGAGAAATGTAAAGAATTAGGAATAGAAGTTGAAGAAGTTTCGGTTGATAAGAAATTATTAGATGCAGTTGCTTCAGTTTATGTAGTTATTTCTTGTGCCGAAGCAACATCTAACATGTCTAATTTAACAGGTATAATTTTTGGACCTCGTGGTGCTGGTGATAATTATATTGATATGATGAAGAATTATCGTACTACTGGTTTTTCACCTCTTATTAAGAGAAGATTTGTAATAGGTTCCTATGTGCTTCAAGCCCAAAATAAAAATAGATACTTCTTTAATGCTCAAAGAGTAAGAAGATTACTTGTTGATACATGGAAAAATTTGTTTAAAGAATATGATGGTGTAATTTTACCTGTAGGTAGTGGTCCAGCAAAACATTTAGATGGCTCCCTTGATATGCTTAATGAAAATATCTCTGCCTTAGAAGAACATTTACAAATTGGTAATTTTGGAGGATTTCCTTCAATTACAATACCTAATGGTTTGATAGATGGACTTCCTGTTGGCGTAAATATTACGGGTGCATGTTATGATGATGCTAATGTTTTAAATATTGCCTATGCTTTGGAAGAAAAAATGAATTTTAAAAATATGATTGCTAGGGAGGGAAAATAATGAATTATAAAGTTTTAATTGGACTTGAAATGCACTGTGAAATCAGTGAAACTAATACTAAAGTATTTTCATCTGCTGCAAATTGTTATTCAGAAATTCCTAATACAAATATAAGACCTGTTGATATGGCTTTTCCCGGAACTCTTCCTGTAATAAACAAAGAAGCTGTAAAAAAAGCTTTAATGGCAAGTATAATATTAAATTGTAAGCAACCAGAGTATATTTATTTTGAGAGAAAGAATTATTATTATCCAGATTTACCAAAAGGTTTTCAAATAACTCAAGAAACAAAACCTGCCCCAGTAGGTATTTATGGAAGTTTAAAATATGATTGTAATGGGGAAGAAAAAATTGTAAGGATTAATAATATTCACCTTGAGGAAGATGCAGCTAGTTTAGATCATTATGCTACTACATCAACTATTGATTATAATAGAGCAGGTGTACCACTTCTTGAGTTGGTTACTTATCCAGATTTTCGTTCTGCTGATGAAGCTGTTGCTTTCCTTGAAACAATGCGTTCAATTTATCAATATGCAGGTATTAGTGAAGCCGATAGTAAAAAGGGACAAATAAGATGTGATGTCAATGTTTCTATTATGGAGGCTTCACTTGATGAATCAAAAGAAGAGAATTGGGGTACGAAGGTTGAAATTAAGAATGTAAATTCATTTGGTGGAGTAAGAGACGCTATCAACTATGAAATAGTTAGACAAACTCAATTAAAAGAGAATGGTAAATATGAGGAAATGGAACAACAAACTAGACGCTGGGATGAAGAAAGCGGTACTACTATTTATATGCGTAGTAAAGTTGATGCCATTGATTATAAATATTTTATTGAACCAAATATTCCTAAATTTAAATTATCTGAAACTTGGATTCAAGATATTAAAAAAGCTATACCTGCTTTAGCAAATGAGAGAAAAGAAAAATATATTACTGAATATGGAATATCTAATTATGATGCTACAATATTAGTTAAAGAGAAAATAGTTGCTGACTATTATGAGGAAACTATAAAGAGTGGCGCAAATCCTAAGTCTGCATCTAACTGGATTACAAGTACTATTTTGGGTTATTTAAACAAACATGAATTACAAATTAGTGACATATTTGTTACACCAAATTTATTAGCTAATTTAATTAATATGGTAGATGATGGGAAGATTTCTTCTAAACAGGGTAAGGAAGTATTTTATAAATCAGTAGAAGAAGGTAAAGAACCAGCAAAATTAGTTGAAGAACTTGGTATGAAACAAATTGGTGATGATGGAGCAATTAGAGAAATTGTTGTAAAAGTTCTTGATGAGCATTTAGATCTAATAGAAGCTCACAGAAAAGGTAAACCTGTATTTGATTTCTTTGTTGGTCAGGTTATGAAAGCTACTCGTGGTCAAGCAAATCCATCACTTACTGCAAAAATAATTAGTGAAGAAATAGAAAAGAGATGATTTTGTGAGTAATAAATATCGTACAAACTATTGCGGTTTAGTTACTGAAGATTATACCGGTAAAGAAATAAAACTTGCAGGTTGGATAGAAAATATTCGTGATCATGGAGGAGTCATCTTTGTGGACCTTCGTGATGAAACTGGTACTATTCAATTAGTAAGTAATGATGAGAATATATTTGATAATTTAACGAGAGAATCTAGTGTTACTATAACTGGTATGGTTCGTAAGCGTGCAGAAGAAGATTACAATAATCGTATTAAAACTGGTACTATAGAAGTATTAGTTAGTTCACTTGAAATACTAGGGAAAGCACCTAATGAATTACCTTTTGAAATTATGACTTCTAAAGAGGTATCAGAAGATGTAAGATTAAAATATCGTTATTTAGATTTACGTAATGAAAAGGTTCATAGCAATATTGTTTTAAGAAGTAAAATACTAAAGTTCTTAAGAAATAAAATGGATTCTATGAATTTTACTGAAGTTCAAACTCCAATAATAACAGCATCTTCTCCAGAAGGAGCTAGAGATTTTATTATTCCATCTCGTAAATTTAAAGGTAAATTTTATGCATTACCTCAGGCACCTCAAGTATTTAAGGAATTATTAATGGTAAGCGGTTTTGATAAATATTACCAAATTGCTCCATGTTTTAGAGATGAAGATTGTCGTGCAGATAGAACTCTTGAATTCTACCAATTAGATATGGAAATGGCTTTTGTTACTGAGGAAGATGTGTATAATGTTGGTGAAGAGGTATTTTATGAAACATTTAAAAACTTTAGTAATAGGGAAATAAGCTCAAGACCATTTAGAAGAATATCTTTTAAGGAAGCAATGCTTAAATATGGTACAGATAAACCAGATTTAAGAAATCCTTTGGAAATAATTGATTTAAGTGATTTATTTCTTAATACAGAATTTAAACCATTTAGAGGCGTAACTGTAAGAGGGATTAAGGTAGATGACTTAGCAAGTAAATCAAATAGTTGGTTTAATGAATTAGTTGATTATGCTAAGAGCATTGGTATGCCTGGTATAGGTTATATTACAGTAGAAGAAGATAATTCTTTTAAGGGCCCTATTGATAAATTTTTAACAGATGAAGATAGAAATGCTTTAATTAATAGAACTGGTTTAAAGGTGGGAAGTGTTTTATTCTTTATTGCTGATAAGAAAGAAAAATATGCTGCAAAGCAAGCAGGTATGATTAGAACTGAACTTGGAAAGAGACTTAATTTAATTGATAAAGATAGATATGAATTTTGTATTATAAATGATTTTCCAATGTTTGAATATGATGATGAAAATAGAAAATATGAATTTTGCCATAACCCATTTAGCATGCCAAAAGGTGGAAAAGAAGCATTTGACAATCCAAATATAGATGATATATTAGCGTACCAATTTGATTTTGTATGTAATGGGTATGAAATGGCAAGTGGTGCTGTTCGTAATCACGATATTGAAAGTCTTGAAAAAGGTTTTGAATTAGTTGGATATAGTAAAGATGTAGTTAAGGAAAGATTTAGATCATTATATAATGCCTTTAAATATGGTGTACCTCCTCATGCTGGAATGGCTCCAGGAATTGATAGAATTATTATGCTTTTAAAGGATGAACCAAATTTAAGAGAAGTTCAGGCATTCCCAATGAGTGTAAGTGGTCAAGATATGATGATGGGATGTCCAAGTGAACTTTCTGAACAACAGTTACGAGAAGTACATATTAAAGTGAGAGATTAAGATTGAGTTTGTAAGATAAATGTAGACATAAAAGGTGATATGAACCCCGTTTCTTGGACATAAGAGAAACGAGGTTTTTATATGTCAAAATTAACTTACGAAGATAAAATAAATTTATACACTGATAAAAAGAAAGGAATGTCGATAGGAAGTTTATCAAATAAATACAAAGTAAGGAAAAATGTAATTAATTATCTAACTGCGTTAATAGATAAACATGGAATAGACATTTTAAGGACAAGTAAAAATAGAATTCATACTAAATACGAGAAACAGGAAGCAATAAATAGAGTTCTAATTAATGGTGAAGCCAAATGGGCTGTGGCATTAGATATCGGCTTATTAGGTAAAGGTATGTTAGATAATTGGATTAAAAATTATAAAGAAAATTGTTATAATATAGTTGAACGAAAGCGAGGTCGGTCAACTATGCCAAAAATAACAAAGAAAAAAGAAAATGAAACTAAAGATGAAAAAATTAAAAGATTAGAAGAAGAAAATTTATATTTAAAAGCGGAACTTGAATACTCAAAAAAATTGAGAGCCGTTGTTCAAGCAAGGAAGAATCAACAACAGAAGAAAAAGTAAATGTTGTAAGTGAACTTCGGCTAATATATCCATTAACGATTCTTCTGCAAATATCAGGTTTAGCTAAATCTGTATATTATTATACTTTATCTAAAATAGATAAAGATGATAAAAATAGAGAAATAATAGATAAAATAAAAGAAATATTTATTAATAATAAAGAAAGATATGGTTATCGTAGAATTACATTAGAACTAAGAAATCAAGGGTATAATGTTAATCATAAGAAAGTTTATAGAATAATGGTGAAATTAGGATTAAAACCATTAAAAAGAAACAAAAGAAAATATTCATCATATAAAGGTACAATTGGTAAAATTGCTGATAACTTAATAGAACGGAATTTTAACGCAGATAAACCAAATCAAAAATGGTATACAGATGTTACAGAGTTTAATCTTCGTGGAGAAAAAATTTATTTATCACCAATATTAGATGGATTTAATGGTGAAGTAATATCATATAATACTTCTAAATCACCTAATTTAGAACAAATAAATGATATGCTTAATAAAGCATTTGATGGTAGAAATTTAGAAGGATTAATATTTCATTCGGATCAAGGATGGCAATACCAACATCAATCATATCATCAAAGATTAAAGAATAAAGGTATAAAACAAAGTATGTCAAGAAAAGGAAATAGTATGGATAATGGGATGATGGAAAATTTTTTTGGATTACTTAAAACAGAAATGTTTTACGATCAAGAAGATAAATATAAAAATATAGATGAATTAATCTTAGCGATAGATGACTATATTAATTACTACAATTATGATAGAATTAAAGTAAAATTAAAAGGACTGTCACCTGTGAATTATAGGTTACAATCCTCTAATTAGAAACTATTAATAAACTGTCCAACTTTTGGGGTTCAGTTCAAGGTGTCTACATTTTTTATAAAAAAATCGGAATTATCCGATTTGTATTATTATATTTCCATTGGATCAACTGGGTATAATTGACCATCACACATATCATTTATACAATCAAAATGTGGAATACTTTTGTTTTCGGTTAATTCGTATATATTTTTGAAATGGTTTACAACTTGAGTTGGTATTTTTGTTTCAATTCCACATTTATTACATTTAAAATTTATTGATTTAGCCTTTATAGTTTCTACATCTTCAATACATAATTTATAAAAATCAATTTCTAGTACACAGGCTATTCTCCATATAGCCCCTAAAGAAAATGTCTGAGGGTAATTTGATTCTATTCCACGAATAAATGATAATGAATAATTTATGTTATCAGCTAATTGTTCTTGAGTCCATCCCTTTAGTTTTCTATATTTTTTTATGTTTTTGCTTATGATACCATAGATGTAATTTTCATCATCTTTTTTAAATTCCATTATTTCATACCTCCTTTTATTATTTTGTACTAAAAATAACTAAAGATTTATCTATATTTCCATTATCTAACAAAAATGTTGTATTTTTAAACCATTATTTATGTATTAAAAATATAAAAGTAACACCATTTTTGTTGCTTTTTGTCGAAAATATGTTATAATCAAAGAGAATAGGGATGATTAATTAGAAAGTTATTAAAGAAATTATATGTTTTAATCATATTCTAAATGTACTATTTTTATATTGTTATTATTATTTATCGTAAGATTAAATTTGGTTTTGTAATAGGATTATTTTTAGAAAAATAGGAAAATTATTTGGAACTTTTTAATATCAACCATTCACACAATAAAATCTGAATGAAAGGAATGTGAATATTATGGGTTTTATTAAAGCTTTTTCGGGTGCTTTAGGAGGCACATTTGCAAATCAATGGAAAGATTTTTATATTCCAAGGTCTGATGTAGGAGCAACAGCTGCTTTATTTCAAGCAGTACCACAATCACAAAATGGTGGACGTGGTGAAAATTATAAAGGTAATGAAAATATCATTACAAATGGTAGTAAAATAGTTGTACCTGAAGGTATGGCACTTATTACATTACAAGATGGACAGATTACAGGATTAATTGCAGAACCGGGAGGTTTTGAATTTAGATCAGATGATATTAATTCCCGCTCAATCTTTTCGGGTGATGGTATTTTAGGTCCAACTATTAAATCTTCTTGGGAAAAGTTTAAGTTTGGTGGACAACCAGGTTCACAACAATTAGCTTTTTATATTAATTTAAAAGAAATACCAAATAATAGATTTGGTACACAATCAGAAATATATTGGGATGATGCTTATTTTGGAACACAAGTTGGAGCTGTTACAAGAGGAACATATACGTTAAAAATTGTAGATCCTTTATTATTCGTTAAGAATTTTGTTCCAGTAAAATATTTACAACCAAATGCACCAGTATTTGATTTTGCAGATATGGATAATGATGCTGCTTCTCAATTATTTAATGAAGTAGTTGGTAGTTTATCTGCTGCATTTTCTGCTTACACAAATGATCCAAATAAGGGAAATCGTATGTCAAATATCCAACATGATCAAATTGGATTTGCACAGAGTCTTTCTGCTGCAGTTGAAGAGGGATATCAATGGAAAAGTGATAGAGGATTAGAAATTATTAAAACAGCTATTCTTGCAATTGAATATGATGAAGATACTAAGGAATTGATGAAGGATGTAAAAAAAGCAGATGCCTTATCTGGTGCAAGAGGAAATTCATTTATGCAACAAGCTGCTGCTAGAGGAATACAAGCTGCTGGTGAAAATGGTGGAGGATCAGGTATGGCCTTTATGGGAATGGGCGTAAATGCTGCTAGTGGAATGTTTGGTGGAATGCAACAGCAACCAACACCATCAACTTATCAACCAACATTTGGACAACCAATTCAACAACAACCAATTCAACAACAACCAATTCAACAACAACCAATTCAACAACAACCAACTCCACAACAACCAATTTCACAACAACCTGTGCAACCGACAACAGCACAACAAGTTCCTTCACAAGATTCGACAACTAGGTTATTAGAGATGAAGAAACTTCTTGATGCAGGTGCAATTTCACAAGAGGATTATGATAAAGTGAAAGCACAAGTGCTAGGATTATAATTTATGAAAGATGTTTATTCTTTAGATAATAATGAAAGTGTTGAATTCGATTCACCAAAAATAGTAAAAACAGATGTAGGTGCAAAAGATGGACAAGATAAATGTCCAAAATGTGGTTCAACTGATATTTCAGTAAATTTAAATAATGGGCACCTAAGATGTAATTTTTGTCGTTATGAGTTTGAACCAAAAAAAGTAGAGGGATTAGAAACTGATATTAGTAAACTACAAGGACAGGTAATAGGTTCAGGGGCTCAAAATATAATTGCAGAAACAAATGATGTTTTGACATTTAAATGTAGTAGTTGTGGTGCTGAAGTTGTTATCGATACAGCTGAAGCTACTCAAGCAAGATGCCATTGGTGTAGAAATATATTATCTGTAAATCAACAAATTCCTAATGGAAGTATTCCTGATGTAGTATTGCCTTTTGCTGTAAAAAAAGATGTTGCTAAGGCTGAAATAGAAAAATTTGTAGGAAAAAGAAAATTTTTTGCTCATCCAAAATTTAAACAAGAGTTTACTACTAATAACATAATGGGTGTCTATTTCCCATATATGGTAGTTGATGTGAATGCTCATTCTAGTTTTGCGGGGAGGGCAGAACATACTAAAAAAAAGTATACAAGAAAAGAAGGAGAGAGGTATGTTACATACTATGATGCTGATCTTTTCAATGTTGAAAGGGAATTTGATATAGCAATAGAGGGACTAACTATTGAATCAAGTGCTGATAAATTAAATAAAGCTGTATCAAATAAAACTACAAATGTTATTAATGCAATAATGCCTTTTGATATAGAAAATGCTGTCAAATGGAATTCTAATTACTTAAAAGGTTATACATCTGAAAGAAGAGATGTTAATATTGAACAATTAAAATCACTAGTAGATATACAATCAAAAGATGTTGCAAGATTTGCAGCTAATGAAACTTTGCTAGAATATGATAGAGGAGTTGCTTGGGATAGTGAGACTTTTGATATAAATGGTCAGCAATGGAAAGCTGCCTACTTACCAGTTTGGCTATATAGTTATCAACAAATAGATGGAAATAAGAAGATTCTACATTATGTTGCTGTAAATGCCAGAACAAAAGAAACTATGGGGAGTGTACCAATACATATGCCAAAATTATGTTTTGTTTCTGCGTTAGTTGAGATACTGGGTATATTTGCTATGATATTTTCTGATTGGGATCATAGCTGGCTTTTCTTATTATCTGGTCTTATATATTTTATACTGATGTTTGCTAAATATAGAAATTATGATGCTCGACATACTTATGAAACTGAAACAAAAAAGACAATTCTAAATTTAAGGAAAATTGATGATTATGTTCAAACACGAAAAGGACTTACGAATTCAAGAATGAGTGGAGCAAATAATACGTATGTTGAAGGACAATCTATATCTAGCAAGTTAATTGCTTCAATTCCAGCACAAGGATTGAAAACTGGTGAAGAGAATAAAGATAGTGTTAATTAAAGAGGAGGTCAATAAATATGTTATGTATAAAATGTGGTACACAAAATAATGATGCTTCAAAATTCTGTATAGGATGTGGGCATAATTTATTAGAGTCACAAACTAATCAAACATTTAATTCAGTAAATTCAAGTAATATTATGCAACCATCACAAATGAATTATAATCAATCATCACAGATGAATTATAATCAACCATCTGCATCCACAAATTATAATCAAATGCAGCCATTGCAAACGGGTTATGCACAATCCTCTACACAGACAGATAGTTATAATAATACATTTGTTAAGATGTCTATTAGTGAGTATTTCTTTATATTACTAGCAGTAATATTGAAACCATTTACTGCATTTAAAGAAGAATTGAATAAATTTAATGGGTCTAAAAATTCAGCAATTCTATCAATTGTTGTATCTGGTGTGGCTACAATAGTTAATCTAATAACATCTATGTTAAACGCTGTAATGATAAAAAGTTTTGACTTTTCATCTCATGGTTATAAAACTACATGGACTTGGGAAAATTTAAAAAATATAAATTATTTAGAAGTAATCGGTAAAAACTTTTTAATTTATTTGGGAGTAATTTTTGCTATTGCTGTTGTATATTATATTGCTAGTTTAATTTTAAAAAAACAAACAAATTTTGCAAGATTATTAGGTATATCTGCTATGGCAGTTGCACCAATGTTAATATGTTCGTTAATCTTATCACCATTACTATCTTTAATATGGGCTGGGTTGGCAATGCCAATAACTCTTATTGGTGCTGTATACACAGTAGTTCTTCTATATGAAGGTATTAATAGTGAGATTGAATTAAATGGCAACGTTAAATATTATTTCAATCTTGTATGTCTTTCAATTTTAGGAATTGCAGCATATTATTTGTTTATGAGCTCAATTTCAGGAGGACTTGAAGACATTATGGGTTTATTAGGATAAGATATAGGAGGATAAAATATGAATAATAATTTTGATCCTATGACAGGGCAACCAATTCAACCACAACAGCCAGTAAGTTATCAACAAGTTCAACAATCAGTACAATCACAAATGAATACAGGATATACGCAACAGCCAATACAAAACACACCACCTAAAAAAGGAAATAAAAAAATAATACTAATATTATTATCAATTATTGCTATTATAGGGATTGGTATATTTGTTTATATTAAGTTCTTTGGAAATGGCAATACAACAGCAGATTTAAATGCTATTTTCGATCCAAATAAGCCAATTGTAGTAAAAAATAATGGTAAATATGGATACATTACTTCAGAGGGGAAAACAATGATAGAACCCCAATATAAAGGTGCAAATGATTTTTACGGAGATTATGCAGTTGTAAGTATTGATAACCCAGATACAAATGGTTTTTATGAAACACTATATCAAATTATTGATAAAAAAGGAAATGTAAAATTAACTTCAGATAGTTATTCAGAACCAGAATATTATTCAACCTATGATATTTGGGTAGTAGATGGAGTTTTATATGATTCTAATTTAAATAAAATGCTGTCAGAAGGTATAACAGTTGATTATATTGATTATGAATATTTTGAATATAGTGATACTGTTAAAAATGAATCTGGAATAATGACTTATAAGGGAAAAAAGATTTTTACAATGCCAGGAACATCTGTTTCTGCTGATATTTCTGAAAATGAATACAATAAAGATGAATTATATGCTACTGTAAAAATTTATAGTGACCGTGACCCAGAAAAAGAAGTAGTTATATCATTGAAAACTGGTGATATATTATTTACTTCTGAAGACGCAGAAAGTTATTATATTTCAGAAGAAGAAAATGGACTTTTCTATTATTATAATCATGAATTAGATGATGGATATAAAAACAGAAAATTCTTATTCTTTATAAATAATAAATTAGCATATCAAACAACTGAAGTAGTTGATGAAGTAGAAGTCTATGATTATCAAAATCAAATATTAGAAATTGACTATGGATATGATTATGAAACACTTGGAAAATCACAAAGAAGATATTATTATGACGTAAAAAACAAAAAAATGTTAGAAGAAAGACCATCGTCTTTTACATCTACAACAGATTTGGAATTGGATTTAATAGAACAAACTTATGGATTTAAAGAATATTCTAGTTCTGGAAAACATGGTTTAATGTCTGGTGAAAAAGTAATTGTTCCTTGTGAATATGATGATATAGAATATTTAGACATAAATGTATTTAATTATATGAAATCAAAAGGTAAAGAATTGATTTTATTAGAGAAAGATAGAAATTTAGTTCTATATAATTTAAAAAATTCAAAAACAATTACAACATTTAATTCAAATTATATATATGACTATGATGATAGTACGTTTATTGAGGTTAGTTTATATGAAGAAGATGGTTATACAGAAAAAGGTTATACAGTTTATAACTTATTATCTGGTAAATCAATGGACTTTGATAAAGATGATTATATATCAATTGGGTCAAATTATGTAACTATTAAGAAAGATGGTAAAAAAACATATTACAATACAAACTTTAAACAAATATATGTAGCAACAGAGTAATAAAAGGAGAAAAAAATAATGGAAGTAATTAAAAATAAAAGAATACTAGCATTAATTGGAATTGCAGGATTAATTTTAGGTTGTTTCTTACCATACTATACTGTTTCAGTATTTGGTTATACTCAATCAATTTCTTTGTGGGGGTATTGGGAAGGTAAAATAGTATTAGTATTAACATTAGCTAATGCGTTATTTATTTTTCAAGATTTTATTGAAAAATATGTACCACAATTATTTAATAATTGGGTTGGTAATTTAGTTCAAAAAGCAAAAAATCCTAAATTTGCTTTAATCCCAACAATTTTAGTAGCAGTATTTGCTATATCATTAATCATTAGATTAGATGTTGATTCTGAGTATATTAAATATGGCTTAGGATTTTGGGTACTATGGATTGGAATAATTGCATTAATTGGACATGCTATTTTCTATAAAAAACAAAATGTCCAACCAGTACAACCACAACAATCAGTAAATTATCAACAAGTTCAACAACCAATACAACAATCACAAATTGATCCTACTAAAAAATTCTGTCCACATTGTAGAAACCAAGTGGATGCAAATGCAGAAACTTGCTTTATGTGTGGGAATAAATTTTAGACTGAATATATGAAGAAAATATTATATTTTGCTTTAATGACATTGCTAGTTGTTTGTGTTTCTGGATATGATAAGGTAGAAAACAGAATAAATAGTGATAGCAAATTATCAGCAGCTAAAAAAGTTATGACTGAAAATCTAAACAATTATAGTTATGATGTGGTAATGACAGCAAAGACTGAAATTATGGATGTCACAACTAATATGAGTTGTAGGGATGATAGAAAAGATCAAGTAAGTTATTGTTCAACATCTACTTATGGCGTTGAAACAGAAGACTATACTGATTACAAAAATAAAATTAATTATTCAAAAGTCACAGTTGCTTTTGGAGGAGATTCATCTAATGGAAAGTGGGCTACTACAAAATATAATGGTGGTGAAACTAATTCTTGGATTAATCTAAATGATTATATATTGATATAACAGAAGAAAGCAGAGATGGTGGGTACTTATTATACTGGTACTATCGATAGTAAAAAAATTACCGCTATGTCACAAATAGATTGAAATGTTGATACATCAAACATAGTTAGTGATGATATAAATATAAGCGTATTTATAAATTCATCTAATTATATTGAAAATATGTCTTTCACAATTGAAATGATGGGCATTGAAGAAGAAGTAGAAATAAACTATAAAGGTTTTAATACATATGGTGATATGTTGGTTCTGTAACAAGTGGTATAGAAAATGCTTTAGATATGTTTAAATATTAGATATAAAAAAAGCTATCATAATCTAAAAAAAATATCTATTTAAACTTAATCATTATAATATAAAGTTTAAAATGCTTTAATATTTATGCATGATTATACCAAAATCTAACTATAATGTTTAAATTAAATATAATTATTATTTTATTTAAATTAGAAGGTGAGGAAAGTCTATATGTTTTGCCCAAATTGTGGACATAAAATAAATGAAAATCATGATTTTTGCTCTGAATGTGGTACACATGTTGATAGAAAAACATTAGGTTGTATGGAGCAATATAATATTAATGAAGATAATAAAGAAACATTATCTCAGCAGTTAGCAAAAAATAATCCTTTAATACCATTTTTTGGGAAAATAAAACTATTATTTGGGAGAATTAAAGAATTTATTTGGAATTATAAAAAGATATTTGGTATTGCTACTGGATTTTTGTTAGTAATTATAACTGGTATAATGTTATTTAACAATTTATATGATTTTACAAGTATAAGTTGGGATAGTGAGAATGGGGATGCAAATGTAACTTATACTCAATCAACAACGTTAACATTAAATGTATTAGCACTTGATAAGCAAAAAAATAAAATTACTGATATTAAATTTAATACAGAAAATGGAGACATCGAAAGTGAGGGGGCTACTGTAAAATGGAAACTTCCTAAAGAAAAAGGAACATATTCCATAACAGCACAGGCTCCAAGTGGTAAAAAAATAACAAAAGAGGTTAGGGTTATTTCTTTAAATGATAATTCTCAACCGCTTTCAGGTGTAATTCAGATACCTGAAGATGAAACTATTGTTGATAGTGATAATGATGGGTTAACTAATGCACAAGAAAAAGAATTAGGTACAAATCCATATTCGGCAGATACAGATGGAGATGGATTACCAGATAAATTTGAAATAGAACAAACAAAGACTGATCCATTAAAGAAGGATACAGATGGAGACGGAATTAATGATGGAGACGAACTTGATTTAGGGTTAGATCCATTGAAGGTTGATTCTAAAAATGATGGAATAAAAGATAGTGAAAGACTATTAATATATACAATTGATGAATCAAAACTTGGTGTTTCAATGCAGATAACAGGAAAAGGTAATATTGCTAGTACAACAATTGATATAATTAAGAATTCAGCATTTACTGATATTGATGGTTTGCTTGATACAGTTTATAATTTTTATTCAAATGGTGCAATTGATAGTGTAGTGGTAACAATTAAGTATAATATTGAGGATATACTAGCAAAAGGTTTAGATGAAAACAATTTGACTCTTTATTATTTTAATGAGGAAACAAAAAAATTAGAGGCAATGCCAACTATTGTGAATTTACAAGATAAAACTATTACTGTGACATTAAAACATTTTTCAAAATATGTTATAGGTGATAGCAATGTTGTTTTAACTAATTATAAATCACAAATTATGTTTATAATTGATAATTCAGTATCGATGTATAGTATGGAGCAAATGGTTGATGCAGGTTATGGTGGAAGTACAGGCGCTATTGGCAATGATACTAGTTTTAAAAGATTAACTCTAACAAATAAAATGATAGAGAAATTTACGGGAAATTATCAATTTGGTATAGCTGAATTTTCAGGTGATTATGTAAATTTATCAAGTTTTACAGATAATATAGAATATTTAAAACAAGTAGTAAATTCAATGGAAAGTAATTGGAATAGTAATGCAGATGGTACTGATATAATAACGGCATTAAATAGTGGTATAAATGAATTTGAAGTTGATGATAATAATAATCACTATATTGTATTACTAACTGATGGTAAGAATACAAGAGGAAATTTTTCATTAAATAAAAGTACAATTATTGAGCAAGCAAAAGATAAAAGAATAAAGGTTTGCATTATTGGATTGGGCTCTGAAATAGACACTTATACTTTGGATGAAATAGCTGAATCAACAGGCTGTGATTATTATAATGCCACAGATTCCTCTGCACTTGATGAAATTTATGCAATTTTAGCCGCTGATATCAACTATGATTTAGTAGATACAGATGGGGATGATAAAATTGATGGAATGATTCAAGCTAATAGTGGTTTTATAGTTACTAGAGATGGTTTTTCATTCAGTAATTTTTCAAGTAATAGATCTGATGGGGGTAATTGCTATGGTATGGCAACGTTTGCAATGTTATATTATAAAAATCAATTACCAATAACTATGGGATTTAAAGATAATAAACAATTATTTGCTTTTTATTCATCAGATTTTTGGTCGAATGGTTATGATTTTAGTAATACTTATTTTGCAAATCATGATGCACTATATGATTATAAAATAACTAATGATGCATTAAACATTTTATTATTTAGACCTGCTGACTATTGGGATAGAGTTGAAAATAGTACTTTGATGATAAAAAAAGAATATTATGACATTCTATCTGAAATTGGTGCAACATTTATTACTAAGGATTATAAAAGTTCAGATGCTGATTTTACAAAATATCAAGTTGGTTTATTAAATATTGATTCTGATACTTTTAATACAAAAGTAGTAAAAGATGAAAGTCAAATGATGAATGCTATTTGGAGATTATATATTTTACAAGCTAGTGATAAAAGAACTTCTTTTAGTACAAGCCCAGATAATGCATTTGATGAATTATATAATCAGTTAAGTGGTGGAACTCCTGTTATTCTTTCAATTTCTGGGACTCATGTCATAAATGCTACGAAGTTAATCCAAGATATTAACGATGCAAATAAATTTAAAATAGAAGTTTATGATAATAATTTCCCTGGAGAAGTTAGATATATTGATGTAACTCGTAGTAAATATAGTAAATGGTCATTCTCTTTTGTCGCATGGACAAATGAATATGATTATAAGTTTAAGTATGATAAGAATGGTGATGGCATAGCAGAGGATGCTTCAGTGGATTTAAGGTATCCAGAAGTAAATTAGGAGGTTTTTATGAAATATAATCAGTTTGTTAGATTTTTGTGCAGTATTCCTGTAGTTCTTGTATTTATATATTTCATTCCATTTTTAGGAATTTGCTTACTTTTTATGAGATGTTTTGTTTATAATAATAAGAAAACTACCCCAATAATTTTAATTAGTGTTGCAGCTATAATATTAATTCCTAAAGGATTAAATTCCATTTTTGATTTGGCACACTTAGATAAAGAGTCTATTCCTTATTTTAATGATGTGATTAATTCTGATTTGTATAATTCTAGGTTTATTAATTATAGTAAAACTTTATTTACTGTTGGAATAATTTATTTAATTCTTTCATTAATGCTAAAAGCATTATTTAATAAGGTAGGAAGTAGAGTTAGCAATGGCATTAGAGATTATATTAATGAATCAGAGAAAAGGGAAGCAGAAATATCCCAAAAAAATGATTTATTAATGAAAGAGAAAAGAGAAATTGCTAAAAACACTCATGTTGTTCATTGTCCAAATTGTGGTTCTGATAACATGATTACTGAACAAACTGGAACTTGTAAATTTTGTAGAAGAAAAATTGAATATAAAGGATAGGGAAAATTACAAGATAATAAAATAATACGAGCCCCGTTTCTTTGGCATAAGAAACGAGGCTTTTTGTATGTGTAAGATAAAATAAATTTTATAATGAAAAAAAGCCTTATTGGCTTTTATGCAGCAGCATTATCATTAGATAAATTTATATAATTGTTTGACCTTAAAACATATTGTTTTGCATTCTTAGATTGCATATTTTGACTACCTGTTTGTCTTTTTTGTTTAGCTCTTGCAATCATTGCATTTATTATACTAATTAAATTAGAATGCAGAATATTAATATTTCGATTTTTCAAACTATTTTCGACTGCGTTAATAATATCATTATTACTTAAGGAATTATCTAAACCTTCATCAATAATAGTTTGTACGTCGATATCATTTTCAATAATCTGTAATGTATCATTAGGTGTTTTCTCATTATCTTGATTTATATTTATCTCATTTTTTTCACCATATGTTTTTTGTGTAACCGGTTTAACTTTGAGTTTGTTGTCTTCGTGTTGAACATTTAGAATCAAATCTTTTTCATCAGGATTTCCCTTTATAACATATAAGTTTTCCTTTGGGGAAATCAAAACTTCTTTATCAGGAAATTTCTTTTCCATTTCTTTTGCAATAGTACCTGTTACTTTTCCGTATTGTGGATTGTTTTTTATTTCACTTGATCCTTCTAATTTAACTTCTATAAACTTTTTTTCTTTCAAAAGTCTAAATATTTCATCAGCATTTTTTCTTCCATCTTTTAAATTAATATTAGATGCATTTAACATGTTAAGAAATAATGCTCTGGAATCGTCCCCTAAATTACGAACAATAAAAACTTGATTATCACTTCCTTTAAATTTGAAATAATCTTTATCTTCACTTTCGAATTCAGTGACATCTTTTAAGCTTAACTCTTTTTGAAGCATCTGTTTTAATTTTGAAGTTTCTAGCCCTTTATCAACATATTTAATATTTCTTTTTGTCAAAAAATCAAGTGCATTATCTCTATTTTTAACCATATTATTTAGTGTAACCATCAATTCATGTCCACTTAAATCATTAAATGCATTTTTAAGTTCTTTGAGTTTAAAACTAATATTATAGGCTTTTAAACGAAAAGCATATGACTTGATAAGTTCGTTTTTTGTTTTTGCTTCAATAATGTTCATAGGCTCACCTCTATTTTAATTTTATCATGTGCAAATTTAAAGTCAATATTCATATACTCTTATTTACACTATTTAACAATTATGAATAAAATATGAAATAATTTCCAAAATAGTAATGAGAGGAGAATAAATATGAAAAAATATGTAACTATTTTAGTATGTACACTTATGCTCTTATGTGGATGTAATACAAATTTAAATAATACTCCAACTAAACAAGCAGAAATATTTTTGGGAAAATATCAGACACTTCATAAAGATGTTTTAGATGATTTAGATAAAGTTGTTGCTGAAGAGGAGAATTTTAATAAGACACATAGGGAACAATATAAAAGTATATTAAAAAAACATTACCAAGATTTAGAGTATAAAATAAAAGATGAAAAAATAGATGGTGATAAGGCTGTGGTAACAGTTGAAATAGAAGTAGATGATTATTCAAAAGTTAAGGAAGAAGCAAATAAAACTTTAATTGATGAACCTGAAAAGTTTGAGGATGAAAATGGTAATTATAATCATGATAAATTTATTGAGTACCAACTTAATTTAATTAAAAATTCTAAGGATAGGGTAAAATATACATTGGAGTTAAAGTTTACTAAAAAGAACAAAAATTGGGTAATAGAAAACTTAAGTGAGACTGATATGGATAAAATTAATGGTGTATATAATTATTAAAACCGGTTAATACCGGTTTTAATTTTGTTTGATAAAACTTTTAGTGCATAATAATTAAAAAAATAGTATAATTAAATGTAGAGAGGTGATCTAATTGAAAACTGATATAGAAATAGCTCAACGAGCTAATATTTTGCCTATAAAAGAAATAGCCAAGAAATTGTCTCTTACAGAAGATAATATTGATTGTTATGGAAAGTATAAAGCTAAAATTAATGATATAAATGGTGATAGTAATGGAAAACTAATATTAGTTACAGCTACTAATCCAACTCCTTATGGGGAAGGAAAAACAACAGTAAGTATTGGTTTGGGGGATGCTCTAAATAAAATTAATAAAAAAGCCCTTATTACTCTTCGTGAACCGTCACTGGGTCCTGTATTTGGTCTTAAAGGAGGAGCAACTGGTGGAGGATATTCACAAGTCATTCCAATGGAAGATATCAATTTGCATTTTAATGGTGATTTTCATGCTATTACAACAGCAAACAATTTATTATGCTCTGCTATTGATAATCACATATATTTTGGAAATGAACTAGATATTGATGTTAATAATATTAAGTTTCAAAGATGTATAGATTTAAATGATAGGTCTCTTAGAAATATATCTCTTGAAAATAGGAAAGATTCATTTAATATAACAGCTGCTAGTGAAATTATGGTAATATTTTGCTTAGCTAAAGATCTAGATGATCTTGAACAAAGGTTAGGTAATATTTTAATTGGTTATAGTAAAAGTGGTAATCCTATCTTTGCAAAAGATTTGAATGTTCAGGGAGCAATGACAGTTTTATTAAAGGAAGCATTTAAACCAAATTTAGTTCAAACACTGGAAAATAATCCTGTTATTATTCATGGTGGACCATTTGCAAATATAGCTCATGGTTGTAATTCTTTAGTAGCAACCAAGTATAGTTTAAAACTTGCTGACTATGTTGTTACCGAAGCTGGGTTTGGGGCTGATTTAGGAGCGGAAAAATTTTTTGATATTAAATGTAAAATTGGAGCTTTAAATCCATCTTGTGTTGTGCTTGTTACAACTATTAAATCACTTAAATATAATGCTGGTGTAGATAAGGAAAATTTTGATGCCATAAATGTAGAGGCTGTAATAAGAGGAATGGAAAATTTAAAGGCCCATATTGACAATTTAAAAAAATATAATGTAAATATTGTAGTTGCTTTGAATAAATATGTTACTGATACAGCGCTAGAAATAAGGGTTATTGAAGATTATTGTATAGATGAAAATATTCCATTTAGTATTTGTGATTCCTATTTAAAAGGTAGTGATGGTGCAGTTGATTTAGCCATTAAAGTAGTAGATGCTTGCAGTAGTGAAAAAAAACTGAATTGTTTATATGATGTTTCTTGGAAAATAAAAGATAAGATTACTAAAATAGCAACTGAAATATATCATGCTTCTAAAATTAATTATACAGATAAAGCAAATAAGGAAATAGAAAATTTACAAAGATTAGGTATGGATAAAATGCCCATTTGTATTGCTAAAACACAATATTCACTATCTGACGATCCTAAAAAATTGGGCTCACCTAAAGATTTTGAGATAACGGTTAGAGATGTAAAATTATATAATGGTGCAGAGTTTATAACAGTTTTATTAGGAGATATTATGACTATGCCGGGGTTACCAAAGTATCCAAATTATGAGAAAATTAAACTAAATAAGTGTAAAGAAATAGAAGGCATTTTCTAATAGTTTTACATATATTTGATAAGAAATATTTTTGTTTAAATATTTCTTGTTTTGCTTTTATAGCAATTTATACGTAAAAAGGTATCTTTATTGTAAAATATATATAGTATATGTTAATAAATATATAAATGTAAACAAAGGATTGTAATTTAAAAAAAATCTATATATAATTATATATAGGTGTTTATTATGAAAAAGGAAGATTGTATTATTGATAATAAAGAATATATATTGAAGCAATTTGATGATGGTAAAAAAATAACTGTAAGACAATTGCAATTAGAAGTATTAACTATCATGGATGAAATACATAGGGTATGTGAAAAAAATAATATTAAGTATGCTTTAATAGCTGGTTCTGCTTTAGGAATTTGCAATTATAAAGGGTTTATTCCATGGGATGATGATATGGATATATGTATAAAAAGAGAGGATTGGCCAAGATTTATAGAGGCCATGAATAAGGATTTATCTGATAATTTTTATTTTCACTGTTTTGAAAATAATGATAAATATAATATTTTGATACCATCTATGAAGGTAAGAAAAAAGGGGACATATATAGAGGAAGTAAATACTTTGCTAAAAAATAGGTGTAATGGTAATGGTGTTTTTGTTGATGTTGTTATATATGATAATGTTGCTGATAATAAAAAAATAGATGAGTTGTATCGTTTACCAATTAGGTTGTGGATGCCGATATATGTTTTATTAGATAATTTAGGGTTTAAAATAAAGTGGTTGAAAAAGCATATTTTGAAAAAGGCAGAGAATTATGGGAAGAAATATAAAAATAGTAAATATACTTCTCAAACTATTGCTATTCCATGGGAAAAATTTATGCATGAACCAATATTTTTAAAAGAAGATGTTTATCCTTTTAAATTGTATGAATTTGAAGGTAGAAAGTACTATTCTTATAATAATATAGAAAAAGTTATGAAAGAGTGGTATGGACCTAATTGTTTGAAAAAATGGGATGGTAGTAAATGGATAGAAACATTACCTATTCAAAAAAGAAACCCAAAACATGTTAAAGATATTGATTTAGAAAATGAAAAATAGATGGTTCAGATGAACTATCTATTTTTTATATAAATTTTCTAGATAATAATTTCTAGGTATTAGTTTATCAAAATATAATTTAAATTTGTTTAAACCAATAATATTTTTTTTATTAAACATTTCTTTAATCACTTTGGTTACTTCTGTATTATCATCTATACTTGCATATCCAATATATACACTTGATTTTATTTTGTTCAATTCTTCTTTTATTGATTGAGTGAGTCTTAAACAATATAATTTTGATGATTCATATAAAATATCTGAATTATTGGTTGTAACATTTAGAATATATCCACTATTCTTTCCTATAAAATTTTTTAAGAATAATTTTGTTATTGTATGCATTGCTTTAATATTTAAATCAATTATGTCTAAATCATTATCAATAGATGAGTTCATAAACTTCTTATTATTTGATAAGTTACTACAATTAATAACTATATTAATATCTTCTTTTATAAAATGATTATATACCTTTTTACAATTATATAAGCTAGCAATATCTGCGGTCATATAGTCTTTGATATTATATTCATTTTTTATTTTTTCTATTTCTTTTTTGTTTTTGTCAACAATGAATATATCATGTCCTTGTTTACTCAATTCATTAATAAACTTTTTTCCTATATTAGAACATCCAATTATCAATACTTTCATAAAATCACCAAAATAATTATATAATAATCAAATAATTATTACAATAAAATTTATATTATTATTTTTGGCTATGTGTCATAAAGTATTTATACTCATATAATAATATAGGTGATTATAATGAAAAATTATAAAATTGTTATAGATGCTAGTCATGGCGGAGAAGATGCCGGTGAAACTATAGGAGGAATTACTGAAAAAGAATTTTCACTATTACTTTCTGATTATTTATATAATAAGCTTACTGAAAAGGGTTATGATGTGTCTGTCACGAGAAATACAGATGAGACTTTGACAAATAGTAATAGAATTAATAGAATTATATCATTTTATGGTGATAAGAATAATGTAATAGTTATTTCCAATCATTTAACTGATTCAGGTATTGAAATTGTTTATTCACTAAGAGATAATAATTTGCTTGCTAACTCAATTGCTTCTGCATTAGAAGATAGAAACATAAGTGTTGAAAAGGTTTATCAAAGAAGATTACCATCTAACACTTCGATGGATTATAACTATTTACTTAGAGGTTTAGATAATGCTAAAGCTGTATTGCTTTATTTTACGGATGAATCAAATTATCAGGAATATGGGGATGCAATTATAGAAGGAATTATAGATTATACTAATGGTACATCAGATAATATATATGTAGTAAAATCGGGGGATAGTTTGTGGAGTATAGCTCAAAAATATGGAATTACTGTAAATGAATTAAAGAGTGCAAATAATTTAGTTAATAATAATTTGAGTATTGGTCAAAAACTCAAGATACCAGCAGGTACGATTTCAGATGATATATATATAGTAAAACAAGGAGATAGTTTATGGAAGATTGCAACTGCAAATAATATAAGTGTTTCAGAATTAAAAAACTATAATAATTTAAAATCTAATACTTTGCAAATAGGGCAGAAACTTAAACTTCCTACTAAAATCAGTGCAAGTAATGATAAATATGAAAATTATATAGTTAAAAGTGGAGATAGTTTATATAGCATAGCTGGTAGATATGATACAACTGTAGCAAATTTGATGAGTATAAATAATTTGAAAAGTAGTTTACTAAATGTAGGTCAAGTAATAAGGGTTCCAATAAATGATGATAACATAAAATATGTGGTCAAATCAGGAGATAGTTTGTGGAGTATAGCTAAAAAGTATAATACTACTGTTGATAGTATAAAAAGTAAAAATAATCTCAAAAGCAATATGCTGCAAATAGGGCAGGTTTTATATATATAAATTGATATAATTTAAATAAAAGTATTGACATTTTATTAAATACTATGGTAACATTATTATGTTGCCAAATTTATGGGGCATTAGCTCAGCTGGGAGAGCGCCACGTTTGCACCGTGGAGGTCAACGGTTCGATCCCGTTATGCTCCACCATTTATGATAATAAAATCTTATTTTGTAAGATTTTTTTTATTTTCTTTTATAGTATGTACTTAATTTATTCTTGTTTGGTAAGTCGAAAAGTTTAACTATTGATGTAAATGTATGTAAATTGTTATGTTATTGGTTTTCTTTTTTTTTATTTATGTTATAATGAGATTAGGTGTAAGGTATGCAAGGAATTGAAAGATTAATTATTTTGTTTTTTATTTACTCTTTTATTGGTTGGTTAATGGAAGTAGTAGTAGTCAGCCTTGTAAAAAGAAAATTATGTAGTAGAGGTTTTTTAATTGGTCCAATATGCCCAATATATGGAGTATCTTGTATGTTTATAACGCTTATATTAAGCAATTATAGGAATGATTATATTGTGCTTGTCGGAATGTCTATACTTATATGTACTATATTAGAATATGTAACAAGTTTTATTATGGAAAAACTGTTTAAGACTCGTTGGTGGGATTATACAAAGTGTAGGTTTAATTTAAATGGCAGAGTATGCTTAAAAAATTCAATTGTTTTTGGTGTACTTGGTGCACTTGTTATTGTTGTTTTGAATCCTTTTTTTATGGGCATTATAAGTAAATTGAGTATTACTACTATAAACATAATTGTAATTTTTTTAACACTAATTTTATTTATAGATATAGTTATATCTGTAAATATAGTAAGTAAATTAAAAATTGCTGCCGAAACATTGAAAAAAGACAATACAGAAGAGATAACTGAAAATGTGAGAAATTTTATAAAAAAGCAATCGTACTTTTATAAAAGATTGTTGAAAGCATTTCCAAATTTCAAATTGATGGATAAGTTAAGAAAAAAATAGGAGGTATTTATGAACCAAAAGAATTATGAAAAAATAATAAATGATTTGTATGTTGGTGAAGTATCCAATTTGGAAACATTAGAAAGTGTTGCTAAATTGGTTGGAATTAGTTATTATCAGTTAAAGAAGTTTGTTGTGCGTGAAAGTTATGAAATAGAGAAAATGCTTTCTTCAATATTTAATCAAGTTTTTAAGTATAATTTATTAGATGATTTTTATGTTGAATATCTTGGTCAAATTGAAAATATTGAATATGTAGCTTCTGTAATAAATTATAGTTGTCCAAATTTAAAAAATGACCCAGTTCGTTTTGTTGAAGCTTTGGTAGCACTTGGTTTTGGGAAAATTAAAGAAGTAGATGATTTAGAAATTGTTCCAAAAGAAGATGATGTTTTAGACTCAAATATTTTAACATTAATTAAATATGTTTCTTCATTTTCTTCTGATTATGGTATGAGTTCTAAGAAAATGTATTCATATATGGTAGATGTAAAGAAAAAAAATAAGCTTTCTTTAAATAAGATAATTAGTTGCTTAAAGAAAATAAAATTTAATGCTGAAAAAGGTGAACCTGACGATATTTCTTATTTAGAAAATATGGATAATCTGGATTATAAATTTTCTGTTTTGTCATATAGTCATCCCAATGTGTTACAAAATTATGATTCATTTGTTGAAACAATTACTAGAATGGATAAGAAAGATGTGGAAAATATGGAGCATGCTAAAATATCTTCAGAACTTGAAGAATTCTTGCATGAAAAGTCACAAAATTTAGTAAGCAAAACCATGTAAGAAATTACATGGTTTATTTGTTAATATAAGTGTTATACTAATTAAACTTTTTGAGTTTATTGGTTATATTATTTATGAACTTAATATCAATTTAATAATATGTTTGGCTGATTTTTAGTTTAAAAAACGAACTTATGAAAAGTTCGAGTTTCCTACCAATCTGGTGCTTGCGGTCGGACTTGAACCGACACGGTGTTGCCACCACTGGATTTTGAGTCCAGCACGTCTACCATTTCATCACGCAAGCAAGTACATATTAATTATAACATACTTTTTTTAAAATCGTTCCTACAAATTGACAAAATAAAGAAAAATGTACTCACATTCACTTGTAAAAGTAAGTTCCATCTTTAAGTAGAATTTAAGTCTACAGATAATCATAATATTTATTAGTATATGTTATGACTTTTAAAATAAATTAGTATAGGAGTTGCAAATGTATTGGCAACTCCTATAATTACTAAAAAATTTTAAGATCGATATAATTTTTATTTATCTAACTTTGGATAATGTTATATTCCAATAATAATTATCGTAATTCTGGGCAAATATTTTCGTCTGGTTGATAGAAACAATGATTTTTGTATTTTCCTGCTAAATCTTGATCCCACCAAGTTGAGGTGCATGATTCACCTGTTTTGGGTGCATAAAACCATAACGCATTTGTGGCAGGATAATAATATTCACCATTTATAACTCTATCAGCAAGTCTTTGCTGAGAAGTTGTCGGGTTACTAAAAAATAGTGGACTATCTTTTCCTGAAAATCCTCCGGGATTTTGATATATCATATCGGTAATTGTTCTAATATCTTTAAAAGTTAAACAATTTGCCAATACACGGTTCACCCCAACATTACCAACCATTAACATTCCTAAGTTTCCTTCCCCAACTGCTTCAGCCCTCATTAACCTTGCAAGTAAATCTCTTTCTTTGCTAGTATACTTAATTATAGCCATAGTATCACCATAATAATATATGTTATTTAAAAAATATTGTACTATAATAAGTTTTGTGTTATAATTAGCACATAGGGAGTTGAGTTAGCGGTTATTCGCTTGGTCTCCAAAACCGAGAACCTCAGTTCGAATCTGAGACTCCCTGCCATTAGTACTTACTGCTCTAACTTTTATAGTTAAGAGCTTTAAATACATAAAATATGATCACTAGAAAGGTGGTCATATTTTTTTATGTTACAAATTCAAAAACATAAACTTGATTTTGATGAGGAACTTAAAGGAAGATTAGATTTTATTTGCAAATTTGTTAATGTTAAGCCAAAATACATTAAAGGTAATTTAGTAAATATAAAAATGACTAATCTTAATTATGTAGAACCTCATCGCATGATAGTAAATAACCATGTCTTTCTATTTTTCAATTATGGAAAAGAGGTTTATCATTTTAACCTAAATAATCTTATTGAATTAAAAGACTTGGAAAATTTCTTAAAAACAATCAAATAACTACGACATATTGACTTATTTTAAAAAAGTGCTAGAATAAATAACCAATAAATGACAAGCAGTATCCGTCTTTTATTAGAAAGAGAGGTACATCTATGGTCAGAAGCAAAGAACAATTTATTATTTTAGTTATTAAGGAGTCAAGGGTAGTAGTTTATGACTAGTATCTTTGACTCCCTTTTTTGTTAGAAAGGTAGTGATACTATGAATGATAATGGTATTAAGAATGTAGGTATCTATTTAAGAGTATCAACTGAGGATCAAGCAAGAGAAGGATTTAGTTTACCAGAACAAAGAGAAAGATTAACTAAAGAATGTGAACTTAGAGGTTATACAATTATTGATTATTATCAAGATGCAGGTATTAGTGCAAAAACTGGTAATCATAGACCTGAGTTTGAAAGAATGATTGAAGATGCAAAGAATAAAAGGATAGATACGATATATGCGATAAAACTCGATAGAATATCGAGAAGTATTTATGACATGGAACGAATAATGAAATTCTGTGAAGAATATAATATTAAAATTGTTTGTTTGTATGATGATTACAATACTGCTACTGCAAGTGGAAAAATGGTAGCAAGAATAATGATGAGTGTATCTCAAAATGAAATTGAAAGAACAAGTTAAAGAACTAAAATAGGAATGGACGGAGCTTTAAAAGCTGGACATATACCAGGTAAAGTTCCTTATGGATATAAAAAGAATGGAAAAAACCTAGAAGTAGATCCCATATCAAGTTTAGTTATAAAAGAAATATATGATTTATATTCTAAAGGTAATTCATATTTTGCTATTAGTGAAAAATTAAATAAAGAAAAAGCATTAGGTAAAACAAATTGGTTTGATGGCACAATTAGAAAAATGATAATGAATCCAATCTATATGGGAGATTATATAGCAAGACGAGGACAACCAACTGAAAAATATTATGAAAATGTTGTACCACCTATAGTTGATCGAGAACTTTGGCATTGGTGTCAAGTTCAAGCACCTAAAAACATGAAGCATTATTGTAGAAAAGAAGATTATTTATTATTACTATCAATGTAAGGATTGTAAAAATTATATAAGAGAAGATTCAATAGAAAAACAATTAAAAGATTGAGTCTGTAAATAATTTTGTGTAAAGATAAATCCTTTCTATGGTAATATAGAAATATATAACCAAGGAAGGA
>CAKOTD010000004.1 GCA_934120015.1 uncultured Bacilli bacterium | reverse complement strand
ATTATATTTGTTAACTATAGGTACATAAATTCTTGCTAAAAAAATTTAAAAGAACTTTCCTAGTATATAAAAAAATAAAACAATTGTCTTATTTTTCACTGCTATTATTAATTTTTTCAATATTATTTAATACTTGTTTTAGATTATTTTCATATTTATTATTGCATGGCTTATAGTATTTCTTGTTTATTAAGTTATCTGGTAAATATTGCTGAACAACATAATGTCCAGGATAATTGTGAGGATATAAATATTCGGGAGAATTTGTTTTTATATGATTTGGCACATTACCAATATTTCCTTTATGAATATCATTAAGAGCTTCATCTAACGCCGAATGTCCGCTGTTAGATTTTGGAGATAGTGCTAGTTCAATAATAATATTAGCAAGTGGTATTCTTGCTTCTGGCATGCCAAGCCTTTCACAAGCATTAATAGCGGCCTCTACCTTAGGCCCAATTGATGGATTAGCAAGCCCTATATCTTCATAAGCTATAACAGTCATTCGACGATATATACTTTCAAAATCTTCGGCTTCAATCATTCTTCCTAAATAATGAAGTGCTGCATTGACATCACTGCCTCTGATAGACTTTTGAAATGCACTCAAAACATCATAATAGCCATCTTCATTTTTATCATGAAAAAAAGAAGGTTTATTGTTTATAGTCTTAAGAAAATCTTTATTAATAGTATGATTTGTTGCTGAATAATATGCTACTTCAAGCATATTATATGCATATCTTAAATCTCCACTAGATAAATTAGCAATAAATTCAATTGCCTCATCATCTATAATAATATCCTTTAAGTATTCTGACTTTGTAGCATTTTTAAGTGCTTCAATAATATCCTCTGAATCTAAAGAATGAACTTCATATATTTGGCATCTGCTTCTTATTGCAGGATTAATTTTATGATAAGGATTAGAGGTTGTTACACCAATTAAAGTAATTAAACCGCTTTCAAGGTAAGGAAGCAAAAGATCTTGTTTATCTTTGTTTAAACGATGTATTTCATCCATTATTACTACAATTCCTTTGTACATTTTGGCTTCCTCAACAACAATATCAAAGTCTTTTTTATTATTTATAACGGCATTTAATAATCTATATTTTAGTTTCAATTCGTTTACGATAGCAAGAGCCAAACTAGTTTTTCCTGTTCCAGGCTTACCATATAAAATCATAGAAAAAATTTTATTATTATTAATTAGATTTGACAATATTTTTCCTTCTCCAATTAAATGTTTTTGACCATAAATTTCTTTTAAACAAGTTGGTCTTAACATTGACGCTAGTGGTTCATTCATTTTACATCACCTATATATTATTTTAACAAAAAAGGTAGAAAAATCAAAGACTTTTTGTTATAATTATAATAGGTGGGAGTAAATGCATGATTTGATTGAGTCATTTAAAATATACTTGCAGGTAGATAGAAAATATAGTGATAATACTATATGTAGATACGATTTTTGTTTAAATCAGTTCAGTGTTTTTTATAATAATTGTAATGTAAAGGAAATTACTTATGAGAAAATTACTAACTACTTAAAACATTTATATGATCAAAATTATAATGTATCTACTATATCTAATCATATATCTATATTAAAAAGTTTTTATAAATTTTTGATGAGATACAAAGGTTTAAAAATTAATCCGATGCAGCAGGTACAAAGACCTAAGCTTTCAAAAAATATACCTAAAGTATTATCATATGAAGATGTAGATAATCTTCTCAATATAGAGTTAAAAGATTATTATGATTATCGTAATAAAGCTATGTTAGAGCTTATGTATGCCAGTGGACTTCGTGTAAGTGAATTAGTTAATGTAAGTATGCATGATATTAATTATGAAAATAATACTATACGAGTATTTGGAAAAGGGAGTAAAGAAAGAATTATACCTATTAGTGATTATGCAGCTTCTGCAGTTAAACTTTATCTTGAAAATGCAAGAGGATGGCTTTCAAAAAACAAATCAAGTGATTACTTATTTTTAAATAATCATGGTGACAAAATATCTAGGCAAGCATTTTTTAAATTATTACAAAAACTAGCACTTGAAAAAAATATTAACAAATCATTTTCACCGCATACACTTAGGCATTCTTTTGCTACACACTTACTTGAAAATGGTGCTGATCTTAGAAGCATTCAAGAGTTGTTAGGACATTCTAGTATCTCAACTACACAGATATATACAAATATTTCAAAAAAAACAACTTTAAAAAATTATCATAGTTGTCATCCACATGGATAAAATATAATAGGAGGAAATATATGAAATTTAGAAGAATTTTTTTAATTATATTAGATTCCTTTGGCATAGGGGCAACTAAAGATTCGGATAACTATGGTGATGGAACCTCTAATTCACTTTTGAATACTCTAAAAAATTACAATATAGAACTTCCTAATTTTAAAGCTTTAGGCTTATTTAAATTATTTGATGATGGTGACTATAAAACAATTGGTTATTATACCAAAGGTATTCCTTATTCAAAAAATAAATGTTCAGTAATAAGTATGCAGGAAATGATTGGCAATAAATTGGAAAAAAGGTATCAAAAATTTGATTTAAAATATCTTGATAAAGATTTACGGAATTTACTTGAAACAGAAATAGATCGTAAAATTGTTATATCGGATACAAATAATATAGATGACATGTTAAAAAAATATGGAACAGATAATATAAGAAATGGTAATATTATTATTAACTATAATTATTATACATTAAATATATATGCACATGAATCAATAATTCCTTTAAATGGTTTAACTAAAATTGGACAAATATTTAATGATATATTAGGAGAAAAATACTTTATTAATAAGATATGTGTATATAATTTTAAAGGGACAAATAATCTATTTATGCTTGATAAAAATTGCAATATAATATCTTTTAAAGAAAAAAATAGTGATTTACTATATAAGATGAAGAAAAAAGGATTAAAAATTATAACAATAGGGAAAGCTAATAAAGTATTTAACATAAATGAAATAACAAACATGTGTCTCACTAATAATGATTTAGATAGTGTGAAAAAATTAATAGGAGCATCTACATTTAATTTCAATGGATTATGTATAGCCAATCTTAGTGATTTAAATATTTGTGGTCATAGAAGAAATCCTGAAAAATACGCTAATGTACTTAAAAGTTATGATCATTTAATCCCATTGTTACTAAAAAACATTGGGGTAAATGATATTGTGATATTTACTTCTGAACAGGGAAATGATCCGACTTATTCTGGAATTGATCATACCCGTGAAAATGTTCCAGTGTTAGTATATAGTCCAAAATTCAAAGATTCAGATGAATTACCATATCTTCAAACATTATCAGACATTGGAGCTACTATAGCTGATAACTTTGATATAAAAATAGAGAATGGAAAAAGTTTTTTAGAAAGATTAAAATAGAGGTGGAAATATGAAATTAACTACAAAGATAAATAAAAATATTTTTAGGGAATATGATATAAGAGGAATATATGGACAAGATCTAAATGAAGATGTTGCATATACTATTGGTAAAAGTTTTGGTTCTTATATAAGAAAGATGGACTGCATGGAAACAATAATAGGTCATGATAATCGTTTATCATCTCCTTTGTTAACAGATGCCTTGATTAAAGGTATTTTATCGACAGGAGTAAATGTTATAAATCTTGGCTTAGTAACAACCCCTATGTATTATTATGCAAGAAAATTTTATAATATTAAAACTGGAATAATGGTTACAGCCAGTCATAATCCTAAAGATGATAATGGGTTTAAAATGGCATTTGATGAGAAGGGAAATGCCTACGGAAAATTAATTTTAGATTTTTTAGATTTTACTATGAGGCAAAATTTTATTGATGGGTATGGCATAGAAATTACTCGTAATATAAAAGATGACTATCTTGAGCTAATAAAAAAGTCAATTAAACTCGGCAATAAGAAAATTAAAGCTGTTGTTGATTGTGGAAATGGGACAGGATCTATTATAATAAAAGATATCTTTAATGAGTTAGGTATTGAGTATTATCCATTATATTGTGATAGTGATGGTAATTTCCCAAATCATCATCCTGATCCTTCTGTATCTAAAAATCTAAAAGACTTGTCAAAAAAAGTAAAAGAATTAGGTTATGATATCGGAATTGGTATAGATGGTGATGCTGATAGAGTAGGGATAGTTGATGAAACTGGGAAAGTAATACCGGCAGATTTATATATGTTAATTGTAGCAAGAAACATTGTAACTAAAATGAAAAATAAAAAGATTATGTTTGATGTTAAGTGTTCAAAATCACTTATAGATGAACTTATAAAATTAAATATAGAGCCAGTAATGTATCGTACTGGGAACTCATATACCTGCAGAATGATGCAGGATGGGGATTTTGATTTTGGTGGTGAATATTCAGGACACATTTATTTTAGAGATAAATTTCCAGGAATTGATGATGGTATATATGCGGGACTTAGAATGATTGAAATACTATCAAATACTGATAAAAAGCTAAGTGAATTATTAAAAGGTATTAATAAATATTATTCCACTGAAGAAGTAAAAATTGCTGTTCCCGATGATAAAAAATTTAAATTAGTTGATTATGTAAAAAAGTACGCACGCAAAAGAAAATATGATACTTGTGAACTAGATGGTGTAAGAATTAATTTTGATTATGGTTGGGCTTTGGTTAGAGCATCAAACACAGGTCCAAACATTACAATGAGATTTGAAGCAAATAAAAAAGAATTGTTAAAAAATTTGGAAAACGAATTTACAAATATAATTAATGAATTTTTAAATGAAAAGGCATAAGCCTTTTTTTGTTTTAATTTTTTCTTTTTATATTATATAAAATATGATATAATCTATATAGATAATAAAGGAGGATATACATGTCAAAACAATTCAAAGAGATATTTATATTTATTTTAATTATATTTATACTATTAGGGTGTTACTTAGTGTATTATAATATTAATATTAATGGATTTAGTGTAGAAATTTTTAAAGATAAAATATTTATAATAACATTTAGTTTAATAGCTTTATTAATAATTATATTTTTTATTAAAAATTTTGTTTTTGGAAGAAAAAAATCTAAAGAATTAAAACATCGTGATAAATTATTTAATTCTTTAGTTATTAATTCTGATACTATATATATAATGTATAATGTTAATAATCACGAGTATACCTATATAACAAAGAATGTGGAAGAAGTTTTAGGAGTCAAATTAAATGATACAGATAAAACTGAAACAAAAGTTATAGATGATTTGTTAAATCATCCTGTTTTAAGAAGTGAAATGGATGATTGGAATAGAAAAGATGAATTTGTAAGTCAAATGCTTTCTTATAAGAAACCAGAATATCAGCATGTAAGATGGATTAAAGTGAAAATATATCCATTTAAGGATAAAAAGAAAAAATATCATGTTATTTTAATTTCTGATGTTACAAAAGAACATGATCAACAACATTTATTAGTATCTCAAGCAAGTGACATTAAAACAAGAGAAAGACAATTGAATCAAATAACAAGCACATCATATGACGTTGAAATAGATATTAATGTTTCTAGCAAGGACTTTACTGTTAAGAACTTAAAATCAAATATTAATTATTTAGGAGAAAATAGAAGTGGAAATTATGTTCTTGATTTTGATTCTATTTTTGATAACTATGTTAATAAAAATGACTTAAAAGATGTAAAAAAGATGTTTTCAATTAATAAGTTTATGAATTTATATGAAAAAAAAGAGTTTGAGCCATTAATTATTAGATATAGAACAAATAATGAAAAAGATATAGTATGGCTTGAAAGTACAGCTTTCTTTACTACAAGTAGAGGAGAAATGCATGTAATAATTTTAACTAAAAACGTAACTGAAAATGCAGAATTTATTCGTAAGCAAAACATTATGTTGCAAGAAGCATTAGATGATTCGAAAAAAGCAAATAAGGCAAAGGATGAATTTTTAGCAATCATGTCCCATGAAATAAGAACTCCAATGAATGCCATAGTTGGTCTTAGCACTTCTGTACTAGAAGAAAAACTGGATAGTAATATAAAAGAAGATATTCAAAATATTAATGATGCAAGTCATAATGTTCTTGAAATTATAGATGGTATTTTAGATATATCCAAAATTGAGGAAGGAATTATGACCATTGAAGAAAAAGAATATAATACTGCAAAGTTTTTCAAGGAAATTGAGACTGTCACTAAAAAAAATATGGATTTAAATAAAGTTAAGTTTTATTTAGAGTGCAATGAAAAATTACCTACGATATTATGCGGAGATAGTGGTAAAATTCGTCAAATTATTATGAATATAATAAATAATTCTATTAAATTTACAAATGATGGTTATATTAAAATCAAAATTGATTTTAAAAAGGAAAAAACACTTTTTTATCTTAACGTCTCAATAATTGATACTGGTGTAGGAATAGAACCTGAAAAATTAAGTAGGTTATTTGATGATTCAAAAAAAGTTGTAAAAAATGATAATCAATATATTGAAGGTATGGGATTATCGATTAGTAAAAAGTTGATTGATTTAATGAAAGGTGAAATTGCCGCTGAAAGTGAAGTTGGAAAAGGTACTACAATTAATATATCTGTTGAACAAAAAATAATAGATAGCACACCTGTTGGTGATATAGAAACATATATTTTTGAAAAGAAAAAAATTAATACATTTGATGCAAAAGGTAAAAATGTTTTTGTAGTAGATGATAATAAATTAAATATTAAAGTAGCTCAGAAATTATTAAAACCATATAATATAACATTTAACTCTGCTGATAATGGAAATGATGCAGTTAAATATGTTACTGATAATTTGGAAAATATTGATCTTATTTTATTGGATCAAATGATGCCAGAAATGGATGGTACCAAAACACTAAGTGAGTTTAAAAAATTAAAAGGTTTTAATATTCCTGTTGTAGTTTTAACAGCAGATGCTATTGTTGGAAAAAAACAAGAGTATTTAAGTAAAGGATTTGATGATTATTTATCAAAACCGATAGATAACAATGAGTTAAATAGAGTTTTAAAAAAATATTTAAATAAATAGGAGGAAAATATGAGAGATATTAATATACTTAAAGATAATGGAATTAATGTAGACCAAGGACTAGAAATACTTGGTGATATAGAAATGTATAATGAAACATTAAACGATTTTATAATCGAGTCTGAAACGCGTTTACCTAAATTAAAATTATATAAAGAAGATGGTGATATGCAAAACTATGCAATTTTGGTACACGCAATGAAGAGTGATTCAAAATATTTAGGATTTACAGAATTAGCCGAATTATCTTTTAATCATGAAATGAAGAGTAAAGAAAGTGATATAGCGTATGTAAATGATAATTTCGATAATTTAATGGCTGAGGCCGAAAGAATTATTAAAATTGTAAAAGAATATTTAAAATAACTATCAAATTTGATAGTTATTTTCATAGTATTAAACTAAGGTGATATTATGAATGTTAATTTTTATGCCTTTTTACTTCCGTCAATTGCTGGTTTAGCAACCTTAATCGGTACAATATTAATTTTCTTTAATTTTAAGAATAAAAACAACATAATTTGTGGTTCTTTAGCTTTTGCGGCAGGAGTTATGATATCTATATCATTCCTGGATTTAATTCCAGAATCATATAATTTATTAAATGATTATTTTTATTATATTCCATGCTTATTAATCATAGGTATATTCTTTTGCATTGGAGCTATTTTATCAATGATTATCGATAAATATTTGCCAGAAGAGAAGAGTAGAGAAGGTTTATATAGAGTAGGTTTAATTAGTATGGTTGCTATCATAATACATAATATACCTGAAGGAATAGCAACATTTATGGCAACTAGTAGTAATATAAAATTAGGAATTTCACTTACACTTGCTATTGCATTTCATAATATTCCTGAAGGAATCAGCATATCAATACCAATATATTATTCAACGAAAAGTAGGGGAAAAGCCTTCTTCTATACATTGATTTCTGCATTATCAGAACCATTTGGTGCCCTACTTGCTTTTTTATTTCTGAAATCCTTTATAAATAATTTAATATTAGGCTGCTTGTTTGCAATTATAGCTGGAATAATGTTCAGAATTTCAGTAAAAGAACTTATTACTGAATCACTTAAATATAATAATAGACTATATAGTATATTATTTATAATTATAGGTTGTGTAGTAACATTAATTACACATCTAGTATTTTAATAGAAAAAAGTATAACTAAAATATAGTTATACTTTTGGGTTATTTACAATCTTTTAATTCAAAAGAATGGTCAGCATTTTCATCATATTTAAATGATTCAGTGGCTTTAGCATCAGTTTCAAAGCCTATATTTTTCTGACTTTTTGAATTTATTGTCTTACTAGTCTTAGAATTAACACTAGTATTGTTCATTTTATTTTTTTTCATTATAATCACCCAATAATATTATTTACAAAAATATATAATATATACAAAATAATATGAACAATAATTCGAAAAAAGAAGTTAACATAATATACATTATAAATTAATTAGTTTGACCTATATAAATAAAGGCAAACTTGGTATCATTTAATTTTTTTTAAATATTCATATATTGATTTTCTACTAATTAAAGTATATTCATTATCAACTAATAACGATGGCAAATACTCAAAATCTGTTGTGTATTGTTCGTCACTATCTAAAAATAATCGTATTGAAGCTCTTATTTTTTCAATTTCATTTTCTGTTATTTCATCATCAGTTATATTGTAAAAACATCCATAACCTTGTATCTGTTTTTTATTATACAATGCATAATATAAAGCTTTAAAATTATCATATGTTAATATTTCATTATCTTCATTAGTAGACTTTGTCATATATTTAAATAACTCAATATAATCATCATCTTTAAATTTATCACATATAACACTATAACCAATATCTAATATATTAAAATTATTTTCTGTTATTGGAATATCATTATATAACATATACCATAATTTTTGTAAAATAATTTCAAATTCACTAAATAACCTAATTTCATTATTACAATTAGAATATGAATATTGGTTTTTAACTTTTTTATCTAAAACTAAATTGTTAAAAGCAAATGCACAATGGAAATGCGGATGATAAACATCTTTTTTAAATGTTGTTTCAAATGACCGAACAGAACCTAAAAAACCATATTTACTAAAATCAATAAAACAACGATAATTACCTCTTATAATACGAATTAATTTACTAAAACTACTAGACATTTTTTTTAAACAAATTTCTAAATCTTTCCCACATACATTTGGTTGAGTAAAAACAATATGATATAAATTATCTTTATATTTTGATAATAAAGGTATATATCGAGATAATCTTACCGCTTGTTTCACTTTCTTACAATTGTTACAAAATTTATCTTTACACAAATTAGTACTAACAAAATCTTTTATTCTATTTTCGTGATAAGTATTTATTAACCACATTTTATTACAACCTTCAATACTTTTGATTTTATCGTTGTTTATAGTATTATGTCCAAATACCCTACTCTCTTCTTGTAATTTTTTGTAATATTCTATAATTATATTATTATAAATCGTATTATTATAAGTTTCTAAAATAAAATCTTTGTTTACCTGAAAATCAGATATATTATATGTAATATCTTTAAATTCATCTAAACACATATAACACCTCCAGAAAAAGTTATCTCAATGGTTACCTTTGTTCTATATAAAATAAGGGTGGGTCAGCTTCTGTCTAATAAGTATCAAGTAAACGCGCGCGCGCGTGATACACTATTTTTATTTTTTTGTCAATACCCAAATTTTATATATTTTATGTACTAATTATTTTTAATTATTAGTACATATAGATACTTTGTTTTTTATATCTGGCAATTAGATATCTAATTGCCAGATAGTTATATAAACTTAAAAATATAATTTATATTGTATAATGTTGAAATTGCCAAACATAGTTATACATTAAATTTTTTTTCTTTTTATTTCATGTTTCTTGACTTTTTGTTCCAATTTTTGATTTCAAAACTTTGTAATTGAAAGATTACTAGAAAGGAGTGTCACGCATGAAACAAATAGAATTTATTCGTATTAATATCGATAATGAAGATGTAGTTTTACCAATCGACATGTGGGTTGAAATCATGAAAAAAATGAAGCCTGAAAAATTCGAAGAACACGATGAAGATATATTCGACAATGTCGATTGTTATGATTATGATTTTGATGATATCGATATTTAATACGAAATCAAGAATTTTAGATTAACGCTTGCCCTCTTTCAATAACCACATATCATATCAAAAATTTCCAGCAAAAAGTAAAGAACTTTCACGACATAAACGAAATGCAAATTTAATTATAGTAAATAATATGCAATTTCAAATTAACAATACAATATATTTTTCTATAATTAGTTATCACTATTAAATCTTGAAATTACATTATTCATATATAAGTTAAAATCATTATCACACAACTTAACAACATCTTTCCAATGTTCTCTATCTTCCCTTAATTCGTCAATAAAATCTTTATTACCTATTCTATCGTCATCTATATAATCTAAAATATCATTAGTAAATGCATCTACATGCCATTTAGCATATTCTCTTATACAACATACCTGTTTTTTTAAACTTTCAATCTCACTTTTCATATTTAATACCACCTACTCTATTTCATGCATGCTTATTTTCATCAAAAAGAGACAAATTACGAAGTTTTTAACAACGATATAGTATATCTATATTATAAAGCACTAAAAACGTCCAAAAATGCCATTAAAACGATTTTTATTACTTTTTAAAAAAAGTAAAACAAAAACTTTCTACAACTTGCCGTTGTGGGCAATCAATTCAAAAAGAAAAATCTTTTTGAATTAAAAAACCAATTATAATATTATTTTCTTTAATCAATAGACTTTCACGGCATATACTCACTTGTTTCACAAGTTCCGTTATTCCATGTTCTATTGACTACAAAAATAATAATAATGCAAGTGAAAAAGCAAGGCTTTTTTTCACTTGCTAAACTCTTCTGGCTTCTTAAATATCTCTTTAATATCTTCCTTCGTTGTTTTTAAACTATCATAATAACCCTTTTCCAACAATGGCTTTGAATAATTCATATTTGCTAAATATCTACTATCATAAGAACTATACACCCTATTCATATTACAAAAACATCTATACTTTTTATATTCGAAAGGTAGTTTTCTTCTTTCTTCTTTATTTTTAGGAATATACTTTCCGTAATAGTCTATATCATAATAAAAAGTACCGCTAATATAACCAATTGGCAAAAAAGGAAATTTTACAACCTTATTCAATTTTAAATACCCACTACATACATCACGACACTTTTTAAATATACGAGTTACACCTTGTGAAGTAACAATTATATTCTTAATTCCAAAATGTCTATGTGCCTGAAAATAATTAGCTATTTTTTCTAAAATATCTTTAAGTTTTATATTTTTATATTCGTCACTATCAACAAATAATTGAATTTCATCTAGTATAATAACGGAATTAGGCAAAAACGAATATAAATTATTTAAGTCCCACAAAGATACTTTATGAGAATATATATTTCTTTTCTTATCTAACAAAATCGGAAAAGTACTATACACATTATTTATCTTCTTATAAGGAAAAGTACATATATACTCATAATCTAAACTATCAAACCAACTAATAATTTTTTTAGTATAAAATAACAAGATAAACAAAAATATTTTAACTAACCAACTAGGAACAACATATATATAAATACAAACAATAAATTTAAATAAATATTTTAAAATTTTAAATAATAACATACTTATTTTAGCTAAAACACGATTAACTTTAACCTTGCTACTATAATTTAATTTATACCAATTTAAATATTTATTTTTTAAAATTAAATATAAATTATATTTTTTAAATAGTTTAACAAAAAACTTAAATAAATTATTATTTAACAATATATATTTAAGATAAGCAATATAGTATTTATGAGGCATATTTTCTTTTTTATAATGTGATAAAGCTACTTTAACAGCTGTTAAGGTTTTCCCACTTCCAGGAATACCACAAAATGCATATAAACCATTATTTTTCATTATACTAACCTCACAATAATTTTATATAATAAATTAAGTACAAACCACCAAAATAATATAAATAAAATATTACATAAAACGATAAGTATTGATTGTTCAAAATTAGTAAATTGTGTAAAATCAATGTTAAACTTTTCAAAAAAAGATATAATCTTTTCTAAACTTATTAATGTATACATTATAATCCCTACTTTCCATAATATTTACTATAAGGTACCATATATGTACCATCACCAAATACATCAACCATGCGTTCTTTTTTTGTTTCAACAATTTCTTTTTTACGTTCTTTATTTGATAATTTATATACAACACCACTACTCATATAATTAGTGCTTGTATCTATTTCTTTAAAACCACCAAATAAAAATTTAAACACATATTTTAAAGCTATGCCTATTAAAATTATTTGCAAAAAAGTTATATCAACATCAGCAAAAAATTTAACATTTAACAAATTAACTAGCTTATCAAATATAGTTAAGAAAAAATCAATAATATCATACATTTTAACTACCTCCTACCTAATAAATAAGAAAATGGCAAATAAACCATTAAAAATACAATAATAATAAGTATAATTGTACCAATAGCATATATAAACTCCATTTCCATTGGTACTTGTCCTATTAATTGTTTAACAAAGTTATATATATTTAACCCAAAATCTTCCATACATTACCTCCTACTTAAATGTAAACATCATTATTAATTTAACTAATAATACAAACATCATAAAACCAAATAAGCCATAGAATAAGCTTTGAAAAAATGGAGGCATATTCGGAAATAAGACATTTATTAAAAAATTAGGGACTATGTTAAGCAAAGTAGATACAAAACCTAAACCTTTTGATATATAATTTTTTATTAAATCAAAAAACGTAGATATAAAAGTTAAAAACGTACCAAAAAATTCCGTAATAACACTTATAATATCTGTCATAAAACACACCTCCTATAAAAGAAACTTTAATATAAATAAAACTAGTAAGAAAACTATTACAAACACTATAAAATATTTAATTATTATGTTTAACCCGTTCCAAAAATAATTAAACATGTTTAAAAATTCCATTAATGGTTTAGTAAAAAAAGAAAAACTTTCACTAACTAGATCAAAGAAACCTTTGTTTTCTTCTTTATAAATATTTGTATTATCATCATCTTTTCCTACTACCAAGATAACATTTCCCTCTTCATCAGTTATTGGAACATTACCAATACTTTCTTTGTTTTCATCGATTTTATTAAATGTTACTAAAAAATCTTTATGAACATAGAAATATACTGGTTCTTCTTGATAACAAGTTACAGCCTCATTATAACTAGAAAAAAGATAATTATTTCTATGACTAAAAGGGACAAAAGTTTTAATATCACCTATCCATGTATAATAACCGCCTTCATCAATGTTTGGTGTACCTTCACCATAACGATAAGTTTCACAATGCTTATCTTTCTTATTGGTTAAAACTGGTATTATTGTGTCTGTTATCTCAAAATCAAATTTTCGATAATATTTATCTTCTAAATATAACGAAACATGTTCGTTTTCAAAAACATTTGAATAAGAATTATAATCAAACATTCTTACATTTAATTCATCATTTGTAACATAATACGACGGAAGAATTACACTTCCCTTTTTATTACTTTGATTTTTATTTTTTAAAGATATATAAGCTTTATTACTATTATCTTTAAAACGATATTTGTTATAATCTTTAAATAAATTAGTTGTTATATCTAAAGTTCTATAATCATCACTAAAATTATCATAATAATATAAATAATAGTTTTCTGTATTTTCAAATATAATTTCATAATATGCGGACAATGATAAATTCTTTGTCATTGTTCCTGTACAGAAAACCTCACTATCTCCTTCTACTTCTCTATAACATTTAAAATCTTTTATTTTTACATTTTTATCTTCTTTTTTTCTATCTGATCCATAATAACCTTTTATATCAACTATACGGGGAACATAATTATTTGAAAAGTCATTACTACCAAATTGTATTTTAAATGGAATATCATAATTAACTGAATCTTTATTCAAATTAGTTATATTCAAGCTATATAAATCATTACCATTTGTTCCACTATTATAAGTTTTCTTTAAAGTATAATTTTCTTTATAATTTATACTAACTACATTCCAAGTAACATCATATACAAGCTCATCTGTTTCCTTATTAACTATTTTTACATATATAGCTTTATTTTCTGTTAAATGAATTGTTGTACTTACTGGTTCTTTGATTGGTGTATAAGTATACCAACTATCATCTTCATCAGTTGGAAATTTATACAAATAATAATATTTATCTTTATCATCTACATTAAAATTAATTTTTACGTCGACCGCATACACATACTCTTTATCACCATTTGTATATTTATAATTATTCTGTTCAAATGTAATATTAGCTTTCTTTTTTGCAACAGGAATTTTATCTAATATATTACCTTCACTATCCTTAAAATGTTCAATACTTGGATTTTTAGTATATATCTTATCTGTGCTAGACTCATAAATGAAAAATTTACGACTATCATTAATTAAAAAAGTATTTTTAATTATATTTTCATCTGTTAATTTATTAGAACCACCAGAAAATGAAATTATAGAAGTTTTAGAGCGGTTAATAGCCGAAGTTGTACATGTTAAATCACTTAAAGTACAATTATATTCATAGCCATGTGTAAAACTTAAACCTATATAACTATTTTCTAAATTAAAATTTATTGTAATATCTTCAGTATCAAATAATAATATCGAAAGTTTAATATTATTAGCATTATAAAAAGCATATATCAAATAATTCTTATAATTACCATTTGTATAATATTCCATTAGCTTATCATAAGCTGTTTTAAAATTCTCATGATTTATAGTAGATTCCACAAATTCACTATCATATTCATAAAAATAAGTGGAATAATCAGTAGCTGCTTTAGCACTACTATTTACAAGAAAAAAACTACTTATTACTATTAAAAAACTTATCAAAACTTGGTTTATTTGATTTTGAAAAATCTTTGTAACACTCCTCATCGACAACAGCCTCCTTCAATTCCTTTTCATCTTTTATTTTATAAACTAAAAAACCTAATAAAAAATTAACTGAAATTGATATTCCTAACAAAAACATAATCATAATTCAATCACCTCTTCTAAAATTATTGGATACTTAGGTTTATAGTTACCATTTATTTTTTTTAACTGATTATATGCCTTAAAAAGCATTTTCTCACTTTCATAATACCAGTAAAGCTCATATGAACCATTTAATATAACTGGCAATACAAAATTGGTAGGTACATTACTTTTTCTTACTAACATTATTAAAACCTCTTTTCACTTTCAATTTATATTTTCTATCACAATCTTTGCACAATTTTATATAATCTAAAGAAACCCAATTACCAAAAATATCTAATTGATATTCTTTTTTTCTTGCTTTAAACATTTTTTATTTGCCTCTTTTAATATCTTCTTAATAGTTTTTATTCTTTTTCCAATAGTTAAAAGTTCTTGAAAATCTTTCTTTGTAGGGTTTCCTCTACTTGTTATATTAATTGCTTTATCTTGTAATAAATATAGTTCTTTTTCATACTCTTTTAATTCTATATCACTTAACAATTCATTTTTCTTTTTTATTTTCTTTAAAATACTCATATTACACCTCTTATATGAATGCTAAAACTAAAATTACAATTATTGATATAATGCATAATACATTAAGTACCTTATTTATTATTTCTTTGTTTTCTTTGATTATTTCTAATATTTTTTTCATATAATCTACCTCCATATTTTTTTTATTAATCTCTTCAATGTATAATATAAAAATTTTCTTGTTCTAAATCTTATCATTAAATTTTAACCCCTTTAAGTAATTTATAAATCAAATGCCAAAAATACCAAAATAATAAAAGGGAAATTAAAATCAAAAATAAAGAACTAAATTCATAAATCTTAATATTATTAAATTTATTATCTTCACAACCAACAACAACTGATTTATACTCTACATTATTGTAAGTTATACCATCTTTCTCACAATATGAGCCAAATTTACCTGATGAACAATAATCTGCTATATAACTATCACCACGATAAGTAAATGTATATTCATATACTCTAAAAAAGCAATTTTCTAAATTTTCCATTATTAATCAACCTCAATATATAAAATAAAAACTAGTGCTTACACACTAGCCTCTATATGGAATTTAGATAGCTATTAATATAAGCTTCTAAATACTGAAATAACAGTTCTTAGCATTACTACTCCAATTGGAATTAATAGTAAAGGGCTTGCTATTACTACGTTAACAATTTCAGATACTAAACCTAAAATAAATACCGCAATAGTTTTTAACACTTCAAGAACTGATGTGATATTAGCTGATGTAGCCATTCCTTCCATATTTAACACCACCTTTTTATTATTTATTCTTTTATTCATATATATAAAAATGCATTTTTAACAAATTTATCTTTTATACACTAAGCTATAAGCGTATTCATAAGTTATAAATTTCCCTAGAGGAGGGTAGTAAACCAAATAACTTACAATACGATGACCAAATGTATTAGTAAAACCAACAAAACTAAACATCGAAAATCTATAATATTTCATGTAAAAGCTTTGTGTATTAGGGTTATACCAACAAGCATGAACTATCAGTGTCATATATTTGAGTTAATGAAATTCTGTATTGTCCATTGTTGCATACAACATACTCAAATTCAGCATCCAAAGGAATATACATATTTTTCTCTTCATTGAAATTATCAAAATATTTTGTACCTTCTAGCCACAATTGATGTGTTGAAGAACCTTTAATATTTGTATTTCTTACATCTTTCATAAGATATTCAATTAAAGTTTTCTTTATTTTTTCAATACGAACTACCTTTGTAACTATAATACTTGTCTTATTTTCTGTTTCTTTCATTTCTCTTCTCTACTCCTTTCTTATAGTTATTTTCAGGGGTTAGAAATACCGAGTTATTCGTTATTTCTAAAAACATTATATAACGAGTATCTCGTTAAGTCAAGAAAAAAATAACGAGAAATGCAATAATTTTTATGAGGGGGAATAATAAACAAAATGATTGGAAAAATGTTAAGGTTCATGAGAAAGCAAAAAGGATTTAGTCAAATACAACTAGCAAAATTACTAAATGTGGCACAAACAACATTATCAGGATATGAAACAAAATATAGTAATCCAACTTATGAAACAATAGAACAAATAGCAAAAGAATGCAATTTCGAAATTATATTTAAAGATAATACTACAAAAAAAGAATATAAAATCAAAGATTTAGAAAGGAAAGATATATAATGAGTAAATTTATAAAAGCATTAGTGATAATAGGTGGAATAATTATATTTATAACAATATTTAATTACACATTAAACTTTATAAATAAATAAAATGAAAATAATAGCAAATAATTACACACCAGGAGAAACAATAAAAATAATTAGACAATGGACAGAATTAAATCAAAAAGAATTCGGTCAGACAATAAATTATGGAAGAGATTCCATTACAAAGATAGAAACAGACAAAAACAAAATTACATTTAATAAATTAATGGAAATTGCAAAAAAACATAATCTAATAATCACTATAGAAAAGAAATAGCACAAAATATTATAAAATAAAACAACAAGGTTTAATCCTTGCTGTTTCATAAATTAAAACTGATGAAACCATAAATGGTTTCTTTTTTTATATAATATATTTTTCAAAAAGTCTACCCTACTTTAGCCTTAATTCATATAGTTTTTTAAAAAGTAACTTAAAATTAACCCTTTTATACATTATAAATTATTTAATAAAACCTTAAAAAATAAAGAACAATTAGCTGTTCTTTATAAAATGTGTAATAATTATGTTACTTTATGACATAACCTTTCTTGATTGAATTTCAACAATTTTTTCTAAAACTTCACCAGCATTATCTTCATTAATCTCAGTATAACCCAATTCTTTCAAAGCTTGAACTTTTATTGCATTTAATTCAAGTGTACGACTCATTTTTTCTTCAATTTTGTGTTCTATTTGATTTTCAAAACGTTTATGTGCTTCAACTAATTTTGTTTTTGAAGCACCACCATTATTATAAAGCGTCATTGCTGAAAAAAGTATGCTTTCAAATATAAATTGCTCATCTTCATCAAATACAAATTCATTTGGTTTTATTGCACCACTAGCTTTAGAAAAATATCCTAATACATATTTCAATTCTTTAGATAAATTCATAGCTTGTAGAAAATGATATAAGTATTTATATGAATAATATGAATTGTCATTATCATCATCTGAATTCATATTTTCTTTTATCAACTCTATAATATTATGTAAAACTTCTTTTTGTCGTTTTGACATTCCATTATATATATCGATATTATCATTAAAATCACATTGTTGACTTTCTTTTTCAAACAAACTATTAATGCGTGTTTCAACCAACATAATATAATCAGTATCAACTTTTATATTATTAATTTCATCAGCACTTTTTACCCCAAGTAAATTAAATAACAATACCTTTTTATCTTTTGGCCATTTATTAATATCATCTAATTCTAAATAATTGTAAATCATTTGTCTTGAAACTCCAAGAAACTTAGCTAATTTAACTTTTGAAATCCCTAGCTCATGAAGTATATCATTTAATCTGTCCATATAAACCTCCTATACTAATTTTACCACTAATATGTCAAATGTCAAGTGTAAACCAATAGTATAGTTTATAAATACCAAATTTTTTTATTATTTTTTCTAACTTCTTTAATAATACCGCTACCTAGGCATTCTTCATTATCATAAAACACACATAATTGCCCAGGTGTAACAGCTTTTACATGATTATATGAAACAACAATTTCATCACCATAATATATATTAATAGGTATATCATTTTGTCTATACCTAAATTTTGCAGTGCACTTATTTGGTTTTCTATCTGTTATAAAATTTACGCTTTCTAAAACAGCTTCCGTACTATATAAATATTCATTTTCAGATCCAAGTGCTACATATAAAATGTTTTTGTTTAAATCTTTTCCTACAGCAAAATACTTATCAGAGTTACCACCTAATTCAAGTCCCCTTCTCTGCCCTATTGTATAATACATAAGTCCTATATGTTCCCCTATTTTTTTACCTGTTTCAATATCTATAATATCTCCAGGAATATTTGGAAGATAGTTTTCTAAAAATTTTTTAAAATTTCTTTCTCCGATAAAACAAATTCCGGTAGAATCTTTTTTTCTAGCAGTTATAAGTCCATTTTCTTCAGCTATTTTTCTTACGATAGGTTTTTCCAAATCACCAATTGGGAAAATCACATCTGATAGTTGCTCTTTACTAAGTTGAGCTAAAAAATATGTTTGATCTTTATTATCATCAATTCCTCTTAAAAGTTTACCATTTTTAATTCTTGCATAATGCCCTGTTGCTATATAATCTGCTCCCAACTCCTTGGCTTTTTTAGCAAACATATCAAATTTAATATATTTATTACACATAACATCGGGGTTTGGGGTTCTTCCTCGTTTTAGTTCATCCAAAAAGTATGTAAATACATAATCCCAATACTCTTTAACAAAGTCAACTCTATGAAGTGTAATACCAATTTTTTTGCAAACTTCAAGTGCATCATTATAGTCTTGCTCTTGAGGACAAATATTATTATTTATATTAGGATTTCCTAAAAAATCATTATTAATTGAACTATCCCAATTGCGCATAAAAAGGCCAATAACTTCAAATCCTTGATTTTTCAATAATAGAGCAGCAACACTGCTGTCTACTCCGCCACTCATTCCAATTACTACTTTTTTCACAAAAATCACCATAGATATTGTACCAAATTTCTGACGAAAAGTCTCTATTTTAGTTTAAATTTCTATTTACAAAAAAAGCACATGAGTTTATTATATAAGCCGTCGAAAGCAAAATATAACTCAAGTGCTTACTTAATATTATACATATTTTTTTAATTTAATAAAGCCTTTTTTTATATTTTGTTTTGACAATTTATAGAAAGAAGGTATTTTTTATGAATAATGACTTACAAAAAGTCAAAGATCTATTAATGCTAAGAAATTGTTCTACTAGAACTATTTCTAATTATCTAAGTTGTATTAATAGGTTTAAAAATTATTACAAATTTAAAAACTTAGTAAATTTAAATGAAAGTGATATTTTAGAATATTTAAAAGAAAATTTCATTAATATTGGTTGCTCTGCTGCTACTATTAATGTTAATCGGGCTGCTATTAAATATTATTATTTAGTTAATTTTAATATTGATTTTAATAATATTTTATTACCCCAAACTAAAATCCCATCTAGATTTCCTAAATTAATATCAAAACATGATTTCGTTAAAATGTTTAATTCTGAATTCAACTTAAAATATAAACTTTGGATTATTCTTGCCTATGGTTCTGGACTTAGAATTTCTGAAGTTGCCTCTTTAAAGGTTAGTGATATTTTATGTAAAGATCACAAAATAAGAATTATTGGTAAAGGTAATAAAGAAAGGTTTGCTCCTCTTCCTAATTTTACTTTAAAACTCTTACAATCATATTATTTTAGAAATAAAAATATCATTAACAATGATTTCTTGTTCCCCGGTTTATATAATAAAACAAAAAATTCACACATAAATTCTTTTACTATTAAACAAGCCTTTCAAAAAATTAAAGAAAATAATAATTTGGATAATTCTATTACTTTTCATACTCTTAGGCATTCTTATGCCACTGAATTTATTAAAGCTGGTGGTGATATTTGGGAACTTAAAAATATATTGGGTCACTCTTCTATTAATACTACTTCTATTTACCTACATATGGCCGAAAATTTTAAAAATGTTTATTCCCCAATAAATGAGGTTACTAAAAATGTCTAAGTATTCTATTCAAAATATATTTAATCTTTATGGTAACCAATATATTAAAAATCATAATTTATCTAAAGAACAATGGAAAGTATTTAATTCAATTAGAAACTGTGGCACTAAAGAATTAGGTTATCATATTTCTACTTGTCTAGATTGTGGTGAGGAATATTTTGGATTTAATTCTTGTCGTAACAGACATTGCCCTATGTGTCAGAATTATAAAAGAGAAAAATGGATTCAAAATGAATCTAGTTATTTACTAGACTCCAAGTATTTTCATATTATTACTACTGTTCCTTATGAATTGAATGAATTATTTTTATATAATCAAAAAATTTGTTATGACATTTTATTTAAAGCTACCTCTGAGTCTATTTTAGAATTATGTGATGATCCTAAATGGTTAGGAGCTAGAGTTGGTATTACTTCTATTCTTCATACTTGGGGTCAAACTATGGAATTTCATCCTCATATTCATTCTATTGTTACGGGTGGTGGACTTAAAAATAATAAGTGGATAACTTGTAGTAATGATTATTTATTTAAAGTTCAAGTTTTAGGTTCCTTATTTAAGGGTAAATTTCTATTTTATTTAAAACATGAATTCAATAATCTTATTTTAAATAATAATCTTAAAAACTTTAAATCTTTTAATAAATTTATAGAGCCTCTTTATAATAAAACTTGGATTACTTATATTGAACCTCCTAAAGGTAAAACTGAAAATGTAATTGAATATGTTGGTAGATATTCTTTTAGAGTAGCTATTTCTAATGATAGAATTAAAAATATTGAAAATGGTAATGTTACTTTTGAATATAAAGATTATAAAGATAATTCCAAAATTAAACTTATGACTATTACTGCAGATGAATTTATCAGAAGATTTCTTTTACATGTTTTACCTAGTAAATTCACCAAAATAAAGCATTATGGATTACTTAGTAATAGAAATAAAAGAAACAACATTAGATTTTGTAGATTACTTATATCTAGAATTTTAACTAAAGATTTTGTTTCTTCTTTATCTAGAAAATTTAAAGATTTTAAATGTGAAAAGTGTGGTTCTACAAATTTCAGTTATTCTTTTCTATATGATATTAGACGACTCTGTACTAATTAACTAATATATATTTAACTTTTAAGAGTCATCACTCTTATGGGGTAAGGGGAATTCTATTCAAAATTTGATTATTTGTTCTTTTTTATTCCTTTTCATTTATATAATTTATACAAAACATATAGTTTATAACAAAAGTTAAAAGTTACTTTCCCCTTATACGACTTTACCATCAGAAATTGGCACAATAGCGTTATAAGACTTTTAATTTACATTAAAATTCTCATAACTTTCTAAACATTATAACATAAAATTATTATGATTTATTTAAAAATATTTATAATTAGTTTAAATAATCTCGGCATAATAAATGCCTCACATAAACTAACTAATAATACTATCATAACAACTATTATTAATATAACTAAATATTTATTAAATATGTTTCTAAAATTTATTTCTTTTTTCTTTATAACTGACATTAGTAATTTTATAGATAAAGATAATGAATATATCACTAATATCGTTATACCAATTAAAAATAATAAAATTCCAGGGAGTAAATATAATAATGAATATAATATTCCTTTAAATCCGTAATTAACTATAAAACTAGCTATTGAGAATCCTATAATAAATGCTTTATTGAAAAACATAAATATAATAACAGGAATTCCAATTATTGAAAATCCTAAAATCCATATAACAATTATAAAACAAAAATTATTTATTATGCTATTTTTAAAGGTATCTATGTAATTTAGTTTGTTTTCAGAAATATCATTAATAAATTTTGCTAAGTAATCAGTAATAATTTTTTTATCATTCTCACTAATTTTAAGAGCAAATACACTTCCAAAAATAATACCTATAAAAATTAATACTATTAAAAAAATTAAAAGATTTTTATTAATCAAAATGCTTTGTTTAAACTTGTCCAACTTTTGCTTCATTTATTATCACCTATTTAAATATATTATTTTATTATTTAAATATTCCATAAATGTATAAAATATATTATAATATATTTGAGGTGTTATATGAAACCAGTTATTAAAAGAATCGTTGTAATTATATTGTTACTAGCAACTATTGCAATGTATATCAGTTCAATTATTTTTGTAAGATAGATGTTTATCTATCTTTTTTATAAAAATAAAAATCAATAGAAAAATCAAAATGTAAAATGCTTTCTTGCCAATTAAATATTTAATTAATGAAAAATGGTATTCATTATTGAGAATTATATCTTTTTCAATTATTTTTTCATTATCGTAGTAAATACTTAATGTTCCTAATTTAGTATTTTTTTTAATGGATTGATCTATTTCATCAAGTCCCTCGTATTCTAATTTAATTTTAGATGTATCATAATCATTTTGAAGATAATATCTAATTTTATCATCAGCATAAAAGTTTACATAATCATTCCAACTATTTTTAGCTTTAATTTTAATTAAAACTTCCCCTTTATCAAAAATAGTCTGATATTTATAATTATTAAAATAATAATTATAAATATTATATGTATCTTTAACATGATATGCTTTTGAAATATCAGTATCTGCTCTGCATGTAACTAACATATAAAGAATAGCATTTTTTTTATCATATGCTGTACTTGCCAAACATCTTCCTGCATCATCAGTATACCCGGTTTTCCCACCTATAATACTTGGCATACTACAATTATTGACATAAGCTGTATATCTAAATGAACTGCTTAATATTTTCCCAAATGAAGTAGTATAAGTATATGATTTATATATTTCATAAAAGGTATCGTTTTTTAGTGCATATTTTAATAGTTTAGCTACATCTTCAACAGTTGAATAATTATCCTTATCATCTAAACCTGTAGTATTAGAAAAATGTGTATTATTCATACCTAATTCACTTGCTTTTTTATTCATTAATTCAACAAAACTTTCTACAGACCCACTTATATTATTAGCAAGTGCTTGGGTTGCTTCAGCTCCGCTTGGTAAAAAAGTCCCATATAAAAGGTCACGATATGATAGAGTTTGTCCAACTGAAAATCCAGCTAAAGAAGCATCATATAAACCTTTATAATCATTGCTTGTTATAGTGACCATTTTATCTAAATCATCTATATTTTCTATTGCCACAATAGTAGTCATAATCTTAGTTAAGCTAGCAATACTTATAACTTCATTGGCATTTCTTTCAAATATCACTTTATTTTCATTCATATTATAAAGGATAACATTTTTGCTATTTATTTCTAGCCCTATAATTCTTGGTATGTTTATTAGAAATAGTATTAGTACATATAAAATATTTTTCATTTTTTCCTCCATAACAATAATATTTTAGTAAATTATATTTATATAGATGTGATTATAGAATTTAATTCAATCGACTATTAAAGTTACATTTTTGACATAATTCTTCAATTTTTTTGTTTTCTTTAAATCCATCAATAATTTTTTTAACTCTTTTACTGGTTAATATATCTTCAAGATTATCAAAAAAAATATTTCCTAGATTTATAATTCCATTTCCATCCAGGCAACATGGTACTATAGTTCCATCAGAAAGAATACCAATGTGATCAATTAATCCATAGCATTTCCCATTTAAATCATTAATACTACCATCTTTTGATGGCCAAATAAATTCTTTCTGTTGATTAATATATATATTCTTAGCTAATTTGATATTAGTAAAACTATCATCTATATTTAAATTATAATGATTATTTATTAGTGCAATAATTTTTTTATTATATTTATTATTTGTCCAAAGTCTATATGATATATAAGTATTATTGCTAAGTTTGTTAGATATATTAAATATACCATTTAAATAATCTTTTAGATTAACACAATATTTTTCATCATAACTATGCAAAGATATATTAATCTGTCTAATATTTTTATTCTTCTTAATTCTATCAATTAAATATCCATTTGTTGTAATATTAACAAAGAAGCCCATATCGGTTGCATAATCAATAAAATCATTAATTAAGGGATGTAATAATGGTTCACCCAAAATGTGAAAATACAAATATGAAGTATATGGTTTAATTTTTTTGAGTATTAATTTAAATTCTTCGAATTTTAAAAACCTATTTCTTCTTGCTTTTTTTAAGCAAAAAGAACAATTTAAATTGCACATATTGGTTATTTCTATATATATCTTTTTAAACTTCATAATTCCCACCATATATATTTTATCATATAAAAACAAAAAACTTCTGAATTTATCAGAAATTTTAATTATTTTTTTACTAAAGATTTATTATATTTTGATTTATTACTTATATTATTATATGACTTCAAATATTGTTTCAAAAAGTATATTTTATCCAAATTATTAGAAAATATCATATCAGCAAATTCCAGAGCTTGATCAATATAAATTTTTCCATAATACTTTAAATCATTATATTCATCATCCAGTGCTTTATTCCTTGCTTCAATTATATCATTATTAAAACCACTATTTTTTGAGTATAATAACGTATTTACAAATAAACTAGTATTATTTTGCCAAATTATAGGGTCAATTGAACCGTTTGGACATCGAAATTCAATTGTGTTTTTATCTAATATATGATTACAATCTTTAACACATTCAAAGTTTACGGCTTGACTTCTTTTATGACTAATTTTTTTTAAAATTTGTTCAAGTGAATAGTTAGAATTAACTATTTCTTTATAATCATTTAATAAAATTGTTTTTAATGGAGAGGCATAATTTTCAATTCTACTTCTAGGTTCATAACTATTTCCATATGAAAATCTATATATTATGTTTTCATATGTTGCCCATAGTTTAATAAAGTTAATCCATGAATCTTTGTTGTTACCTAAAACCTGTGTTCCAATATGAATATGTCCTCCACTATTTGTATCAATATTTGCATATTTTTTTATAATGTCACAAGCTCTTTTAAGTTTATTCCAATATATTTCTTTATCATTTAAAATTGGTGAAATAATTTCTTTTCCATTATTAAGGGAGATATCATCTGATATTTTCCAGTTTACCAAATTATTGTGAATTAATGATGACATATGTTTAAAATTTTTAACATTTTCAACCTCAATTTCAAAACCAAAAGTAATACCATTTTTGAATCCAAGATTTTTTCTTAATGACAAAGAATAATCATCAATTAAGATAAACAAATCTTGTAAATCGTTTCCATTTAATTCTGATAACATATCATTATCATTAGGATTTAAATAATAAAATATTTGATTAGTTGATATTATATCCTCTAAAAAGTTATTTTTATAATACATAATTACTACCTCATTAATCTATTGTAATTTTGTTCTTTTATTTTAAGCGTTTTTTTTAATTCAGATATACTAATTTCTGGGTATTCGTTTTTAGTTTTATTGATAATACTAATTATATCAGAATTAGTTAATTTTGTTTTTATTAAAGCAACTAAAGATTCTGTGCAAAAAGTTAAAATTATAGTCACAATATTTTTAAGAAATATATAGGAATTTTGATTTATCTCATATGATTTACTTGTCTCATTAATAATATTTATATTATTATTTAAATCAGAATAATACACTCTAAGTAATTGTATACTTGAATTTAGTTCTTCAATTGAAACTTCTAATTTATACTCTTTTTCATATGAAACAGGATTACCAATAATATCCTCACAATTTAACTCATTATTCTCAATTAATATTTGTTTAACAGTCTCATCAATATTTTTATTATCATATATTTTCAAAATCCGCTCATATCCATTATTACTTTTTTGCCATTTATTGCAATATATAAGCATATCATTAATATTATTACTTTTATATATATTGTCATAAAAATCACTATTAATATCTTGTTTGTTTACATATTTTTGTTCAAACTCTTTCATAATATTATTTCCTGCATTTATAGTAATTCCTGCTGTTAAGATATATGGTGTTACTAAAATACACACCTTAGAAAATATTTTTAAATTTTTAATAGTTTTTGTTTTTGCATTCCATAAGTTAGGATGGTTTATTTGATATTTGATTCTTTTGATATCTTTTTGTAAACTTAATAATACTTTTTGCTTTTTAATTAATTGTTTTCTAGTTAGTAAAAATTTAGAATCATTCATCACCTATCACCTCTAATAATTCGGGTTATATATTAACACAATATTTAATTAAAAGCAAATAATTTGATAAATTTTTTTCATAATAAAAAGGAAGATTCACTTCCTAGTTTTCAGCTTCTTCTAACATGTTAGTTATAAAAATACCGTAGCCGCGATTTGGACTGTCAACTATAACGTGTGTAACAGCACCTACAATAGAATTATTTTGAATAATTGGACTTCCACTCATGCCTTGAATGATTCCACCAGTTTTATTTATTAATTCTTCATCTGTTATTTCAAACAAAATATTTTTGGTTTTACCTTTATCATTAATTTTAATTATATTAATATCATAACCATTTATTTCTTGACCGTTTAAAACTGTTAGTAATTGTGCCTGGCCTAATTCTGGTTTAGCAACTTTGTATAATTTTTCATTTGAAACATCATCACTGTATATACCAAAAACACCTTTATTAGTATTTTCACTTATTTTTCCCATTATCTGATTATTATAAAATGTAGCTTGTTTTTCACCTGGATCACCGTTTTTGCTTGGGATTATCCCCGTAACAGCTGTATCAAATATTTTTCCATCTTTTATTTCAAGTATTTTTCCTGTTGATTTTTCAAGTATTTCATGTCCTAGCGCACCAAATATTTTAGTTTCTGGATCTATAAAAGTTAAAGTGCCAACACCAGTAATACTATCTTTTACATAAAGACCTGTTTTATAAATTCCATTTTCGTCCATACTAAGTTTAAGGGAGGTTGTATTTTCTTTATTATTTCGTATGAATCCTATTTTTATGGAATTTTTATTAATTGCCTTGTCAATTTCGGTAACCATTTCATTAATATTTGATACTGTAATATCATTTATACTTGTAATAATATCTCCTACTTTTAATCCAGAATCAGACCCTGGGCTCGAAGAATTAACCTTATATTGTCCAACAATTATTATGCCTTTTGCATTTAACTCCATGCCAATATTATTTCCACCTGCAATTATGTAATCTGAATAAGCAAACACATTAAATGGCATAATAATAAATGTAAGAAGAATAGCTAGTAAACTGTTTTTAAATTTTTTTAAAAACATTGCTTCATCTCCTTTTCTATAAGCTACATTATTATTATGAATTAGTAAAGTTTTTTTATGAAACAAAAATAATGTCAAAAAGACATTATTTGGTATCATCATATACATTAAAATCTTTTAATTCGTTATTTTCTGTCACAATCTTATTAACATTTTCTTTTACCTTATTTAATTGTTTATCACAATCTTTTATAAGTTTCATAGCCTTAGAATATAAATCAAAGGATTCATCTAATGATGCATCTCCATTTTCTAATTTATTAATTATTTCTTCTAACTCTTTTATTTTATCTTCAAATTTCATTTATTCCTCCACAATATTTGTTACTTTAGCTTCTATTTTTCCATTTTTGATTTTAATTTTTATACAATCATTTATATTAATATTTTTTATATCACTTAGTACATTATCATTAATATATGTCACACTATAACCTCTATTTAATGTACTAAGTGGATTTAGAATTTCTAATTTATTACTTAATAACATTAAATTATTAAATTGTTTTTCAAATAATCTATTAGGATTAATAAGAAAAGTATTATTTTTAATAATATTTAAATTATTTTCATTTTTTTCAATTTTTAATTTTATTTCTTTATTTATTTTTTCATATAACAAATCTAGTTTTTGAAATTTTTGCTCATATATTAATAGCGGATTTTTAACTACAAATGAATTTTTTAAACTGTCCAAATATAAATTATAAAAATTTATCTTTTTATTAATATTTTCATTAATCCTAATTTTATACTGATTTAAATTGTTGTATATATCAACAATGTTTGGAACTGCAAGTTCAGCTGCAGCTGTTGGTGTTGGTGCTCTTAAATCAGAAACAAAATCAGCAATAGTAAAGTCAACCTCATGACCTACTGCACTAATTACAGGTATAGTAGATGCAAAGATGGCACGTGCTACTATTTCTTCGTTAAATGGCCATAAATCCTCAATAGAGCCACCACCACGACCAACAATTAGAACATCTAGATCAAAGTCTTGAGCTTTCTTTATATTTCTAACAATGTCATCCTTAGCATTATCACCTTGCACTAAACTAGGAAATAAATAAGTTTCACATATCGGATATCTTCTTTTTATAGTAGTTAAAATATCTCTAATGGCTGCACCAGTAGAAGCTGTAATAATTCCTACTTTTTGAGGGAATTTTGGTATTTCTTTTTTATACTTTTGATCAAATAACCCTTCTTTAGAAAGTTTTTCTTTTAATTTTTCAAAAGCAATATATAAATTACCTATACCATCCTCAATCATCTCATCAACATAAATTTGATAACTACCTGTTGCTTCATATATTGTAACTCTTCCAACTACTAAAACTTTTGAACCATCCATTGGGTTAAAATTAATTTTTTTTGCATTTGCACTAAACATAATAGCATTAATTTTACTTACTTCATCCTTGATAGAAAAATATAAATGGCCTGTAGTATGTGACTTAAAATTAGAAATTTCACCCTTTAAAAAAACAGTTTGCAGATTATGATCATTATCAAACTGAAATTTTAAATATTTTGTTAATGCTCCAATGGTAAGATATTTATTTTGATTCATTATCTTCTAAATTGTGTAATAATTTATCAAGCGCAGCATTAATCATTTTTCTAACATCATCATCACTATACGTTTTAGCAAGTTCAACAGCTTCGTTTATACAAACGATTTTTGGAGTATCAGTATATAATATTTCATAAATTGCTATCCTTAATATTGCCTGGTCTGTATATCCTAAACGATCAAGAGTCCAATTATTTAGGACACTATTTGCAGTATCAACAATTTCATCTTCATGTGTAACAACCCCATATACTATATCTTTAACAAATTCACTATCAATTTCTACATTTTCTTTAATAACATTATCTAAATTATAAGATATGTTTCTTATTTTATAAATGGATACTTGATATAAAATATTCATTATCTGTACTCTTAGTTCACTTCTTGTTCTTTGTTCCATAAATTCCAACTCCTATTTTATATTTTACCACAGAAAATAAAAAATTCAAACAAAAAGAAATGAATAATCATTTCAATTTAGAATTTAATATTTTCCTTAAACTATCAATTTCACCAAAATCATTATGAATATCAAAGTCTCCATATTGCTTATAAAATTTTGTAAGTGATATAATAACTGAAGTAAAACTTATTATATTAATAATAATACCTAATAATTTATAATTTATACATATCAAAAACATTCCAAAACATAATAATGTAAAATTGATTATAATAATTAAGAATAGTAAGACTTTTGATTTAATATTAGTTTCTAGAAAATTTATCCTAGATTTTAAATATTCAATTTGTTTATCTTTAGATAAGTCAGCACTATCCATATTATTAAGTAAATTATTATATACTATTTCACTCTTATTTTTTTCATTACCATTAATAACAATTTTTAATTTTTTATTATCCTTTTTCATAAATATCCCCCAAACTTATATATTATATTAGTATATATAACATAAAAAGTCAATAAAATAAAGGATAAAATTTATTTTCCTTCATTGTTTAATTAAATCCCTGCCTATTAATTATTGCTAAATAAGCTTCTTCTAATTTATGATTATAGTATTCATCTTCTATTGTTTTTAAATTGCTTGTATAATTTTCTAATGCTTCTATTACTATAACGCAGGTATTTTTATATTTTAATTCTTTTTCATAATTCATATATGATGAACTACTTAATCTGCCTGTTTTTGAACTAAAAATAAATCCTGATAATGTTTCTGCCATATATTCAGTACTTGTTCCATCATTTCCTTCACCAGCTTCTTCATCATATTTGTTCATAACCATATAATCAGTTATATCTCCAACAATTTGGGCACAATTATTTGAATTATTATTATATTCACTTGATAAATAAGGTTTGCCATTATATATAACTCTTCCAGCTGAATGAAGGGCTACATAAGATTTCAATTTCTCTTTCCATTTATTCTGAAGATATATAATTGCTCTAGTTTCTGGTTCTGAGCCTAATGTATCACCTGGAAAATATCTATACATATCAGTAGATTTTTTTAAGCTGACAGAATAATGTAAATCATATTTTTTATAATATAAACCTGCTGTTTGTGATGGAAAATTGCGGTTTAAATCAATACCGTTTGCATTACTTTTTATATATTTTAAACTTTCACTATCGGCATTTTTAGCAATATACAAATCCTGGTTATTCAAAATCTCTGTACCAAACAAAGCTGCTTCATAGCCATCTGGATTTACAGACGGAACAACTACAATTTTATTATTTTCTAATAAATTGGCTATTTCTTTATCACCATTTTCATAACGATTAACAACGTCAACCATAAACTTAGTTATAAAAAGTGGACTTGCAATTTCTGCAGCATGAATACCAGCTTCAAATATAGTAACATTGTCACCATTACCAATCTCAATAGCATATATATTTCTGCCATCAACACTTTTTCCAATAATTTCTATTTTAACGATTTCTGATAAACCTAATTGTTTATATATTTCTTCTAATTTATTATAGTGATATTTTGTCTCAATTTCATAATTTATATTTTTATAATTTCCTTTTATATCAAGATAATTATCAACCTTTTCTATTGTAGAAATATAATCATCAGAATTCATTCCGTTTGCAAAATACTCATTTACAACCTCAGGATTACTTTCCTCTTTTTCTGTAATAATTGCCTTATAATTACTGGTTACAATTTCTTTGTTTTTAGTTTTACCTATAAAATAATAGTTTATTAAAATAATCACTATCAAAAGAAAAATGATAGGTTTTTTTTTAATTCTTTTTCTCATATATATTTTTCTCCATTACCATTATATAGCATAACAATAGGCCATATGTGTAGATAAATAATTAAAACAAGAAATATAATCCAACCTAAAATTGGTACAATTAAACATAGTAACCATATATACGGAGAAAGATATAATTCTTTTCCTGGGGTATTTAATCGAGCATTTGTAAGACATACAATTTGCAGTTCAAAAACTATTGCCATTATAAAGAATGGAAATATTAAACATAATAACCCTATTATCCAATTTTTAGGCTTTGCATACCATGATTTTTTGTTAAAAACACCAAGCAATGCGCCTAAAACTATATTACTACTACCAAGTGTAAAGAGTGTTAATAATATCCAAATCCAATAATTTTGTTTTTTTAAAATATCCATATATTTCCCCTATCTATTCTTTATACTATCAGCTTTATTCTTTAATTCATATAATATATTTAATGCGTCTATTGGGCTTGTTTTAAGAATATCAATTTTTTCTAACTCATTAATTATTTCATTATCATTATTATTTATTATAATTTCATCGAGCGGAAGAGACTCTTGTACTTTTATATCTCTTTTTTTCTCTTTTAATTCATAAACCTTTAATACTTCATTTGCTCTTTTAATAAGTTCATTAGGAAGTCCAGCAAGAGAAGCTACATGGATTCCGTAACTTTTATCAATGCTGCCTTCTTCAATCTTATGAAGAAAAGTTATTTTTCCATCTTCTTCATGAGCACTAACATGTATGTTTTTTAAATTGGTAAGTGTTTTATCCAAATCTGTTAATTCATGATAATGAGTTGAAAAGCAAGTTTTAGCTTTGATTTTGTTATGAATATACTCAATAATTGATTGAGCAAGTGCCATTCCATCAAAAGTAGCTGTACCCCTACCTAATTCATCAAACAATAATAAACTATTCTCTGTTGCATTTTGAATAGCATTATTTGCTTCATTCATTTCAACCATAAAGGTTGATTCACCACTAACCAAATCATCACTTGCACCAATTCTAGTAAATATTGCATCGAAGACTGGCATTTTAGCACTATCTGCCGGAACAAATGAGCCAATCTGAGCCATTATTATTGTAATAGCAAGTTGTCTCATATAAGTTGATTTACCAGCCATATTTGGACCTGTTATTAATAGAATATTAGTATTTTCATCCATTACAATATCATTTGGAACATACTCATCATTAATAACCTTTTCTATAACAGGATGCCTATCATTGATAATAGTAATACTTTTCTTTTCAATCAAAATTGGTCTTACATAATTGTTTTCTTCCGCAACTGTTGAAAAAGATTGTAACACATCTATCTCACTAATTGTTTTTGCAAGTAATTGAAGTTCAGCAATATATTTTTTAATTTCTTCTCTTACGCTTATGAATAGATTATATTCAATGTCAATAATTTTTTCTTCTGCATTAAGGATTAATGCTTCTTTTTCTTTTAAAATAGGGCTAATATATCTTTCACAATTAGCAAGCGTTTGTCTTCTCTCATAGCCATATTCATCTTTTATCATAGAAGTATTTCCTTTAGATATTTCTATATAATATCCAAAAACACGATTATAACCAATTTTTAAGTTTTTAATACCAGTTCTTCTTTTTTCTTCAGCTTCAAAATTGGCTACAAAATCTTTACCACCTTTTCTCAAACTTTTTAGTTCGTCCAATTCGGCATTATATCCCTCTTTAATAAGATATCCTTCTTTTAATCCCATAGGAGGATTTTCATATATACTATTTTCAATTAAACTATATAAATTATCAAAAGTATTTATAGATTTATAATAATTTATCTTCTTTAGTATTTCTTTTATCTGAGGTAAAACTTTAATAGAATTCTTGAGTTGTAATAAATCCCTTGCATTGGCACTACCAAAGGCAATTCTTCCACTTAGTCTTTCTAAATCATAAACTTCATTTAAACATTCTTGTAGATCACTCTTTAAAATAAATTCTTTGGACAAAGTCTCAATAATATCATATCGTCTGTTTAATTCATCTTTATCTAAAATTGGACTTTCAATATATTGTTTTAAAAGTCTTGAACCCATTGCTGTTTTTGTCTTATCTAAAAGCCATATAAGAGAAAAATTTCTTTGTTTTAGTCTAAGAGTTTCTGTCAACTCTAAATTTCTTTTAGTATGTATATCCATTTTTAAATAATTTTTGTTTTCTTTTACCTTTGCTTTCTGAAAATGTGTTAATGTCCTTTTCTGAGTATTAGTAACATAACTAAGTAAAAGTTTAATTGTCTCAATATATCTAACATCACTAAGCTCTTCATATATATATTTGTAACAATCATCATTACTGATATTATCATTTATAGATATTGTAATTTTATATTGCTTTGAAAGCAAACTAGTCAAAGAAATATTTGTTTTTGATGTAGTAACAATTTCTTTAATCCCTATACTTACAATTTCACTTACTATTTTTGTCAAATTATGTTCAAATAAAGTTACATTAACCTCACCAGTTGAAATATCAGCATAACAAAGTGCATAAGCATGGTCAAAATCAATTAAACTACCTATATAGTTATTTTCATATTCAATTAAAGAATCATTATTAATTACAGTTCCGGAAGATATAATTTGTATTACATCTCTTTTAACTATTCCTTTAGCATTTTTAGGATCTTCTAACTGTTCACAAATACCTACTTTATACCCTTTTTCAATTAATTTTTCAATATATACATTAGCTGCATGATGAGGAATTCCACACATTGGTATTTTTTCATCAAGGCCTGCACTTTTTCCTGTTAATGTAAGTTCTAACTCTCTTGAAACATTAATTGCATCCTCAAAAAACATTTCATAGAAATCTCCTAGTCTAAAAAATAAAATAATATCTGGATTTTCATTTTTCACTTCTAAATATTGCCTCATCATGGGAGTTACTTTATTTAAATCTACATCACTACGTTTCATTATATCACCTTACACTATTGTATCAAAAAATAGGAATCTATTCAATTCCTATTATTATTTTATTTTAGATAATGCTTCAAGTGCTTCCTCAAAAGTATTGACTGGAATTAGGTCGATATCATAATTATATTTATTTTTTATTTTAAGGGCTTCTTCGTAATTATCACCATTTGGTATAATAAAATATTTTATTTTGTCATGAACAGCACCTTTGATTTTATATTCAACCCCGCCAATACTGCCAACATTTCCATTCTCATCAATAGTACCTGTACCAGCTATTTTATATCCTTTTGTTATATCTTCTTTAGTTAAATAATTATAGATTGCTAAACTCATCATCAACCCACCGGATGGTCCTGATTCTGATTTTGAAAAATTAATTTTAATATTAGGACTTACATCATATTCTTTTAGTGAAGATATCATAATTCCAATAAGATAACTACCATTGTAATTAACTAATTTTGCACTTTTACTCTCTGTTTTATTATTATTTTTAACTTTGATATCAATTAATTTATCTTTATCTAAAGTGTTTATGACATTATATAAGTGTTCTTTATTCATAATTTCTATGTTATTAATGCTTATTATTTGATCACCAACACTTAAATTGGTGTCTGCATATTCATATACATGTGTAACATATATCTTTTCATTTAAAATTGAAATCTTTTTATTAGCTTTCTTATAAGCATAAATGACTGCATTTTGATTAGCTTCCTCAAGCATTATATGATCTCTAATTAATACCGTTTTATCAGTTTCTGTTGAACTTAAAACATCAGATTTTTTTTCAATATCCCAGTCATTATTAATAAGAGCAACTATAAGCATGGGAAGTGTAGCTTTATACTCTGTAACATAAGCCATATTGAAACTACCATCAACCTTGTAAGAATCTTCTATATTTATTTTAGAGGAGATATCTATTACACCTCCTGGAGCACTTATGTAAAATGGTAACTCAACAAAACATATAATAATTGTAATAATCATTAATAAAATGAATTTAAAATTTTCAGAAATGATTTTTTTTAATTTCTCATATAATTTATTGAACATTGAATCAAATCCTTTCATAAAATTAATTATATTATATACTATTTAAGGGGTTAATATGAATAAAAAATTTATTAGTATTTTATATATTATTATATTTATTTTTATTGGTTTTGAAATTCTTACAGAATCAAAATCAATAATGGATACAGTTATATTTTCATTTGGTATTTGGACAAACAATATATTTCCTTCATTGTTTCCGTTTTTTGTTTTATCTGAACTTTTAATTAATTTTGGCTTTGTTGAATTACTTGGTGAACTATTTAAGCCTATTATGAATAAATTATTTAAAGTAAAAGGTGAAGGGGCATTTGTATTTATTATGAGTATGATTTCTGGATTCCCTAGTAATGCTAAATATGTAAAAGAATTATATACAAAAGGAATTTTAAATGAAAATGAGGCATCAAAATTATTAATGTTTACACACTTTTCTAATCCACTATTTATAATGGGTAGTATTGCTCTTACTTTTCTAGGAAATAAAGAGGCAGGAATACTTGTTTTATTTAGTCATTATATAGGAAACATAGTTATTGGCCTTATGTTTAGAAATTACGAACCAGAAGGATGTGCTAAGGAAAAAACTTCTATAAAAAGAGCTATAAATAATATGCATAATAAAAGAATTAATAATAAATTAAAATTTGGAACTATTATTACTAATTCTTTATTAAATACTATAAATACTCTTTTATTAATTTTAGGAGTAGTAACGATGTTTTTATGTGTTACTACAATCATTGATAATAACGTAAACTTAAATAATTACAATCAAAGTATATTAAATGGACTAATAGAAATGACACAAGGATTAAAATATGTTGGATTATTAAATATTCCTCTTAAGCTTAAAACAATAATTAGTACACTTATAATATCTTTTGGTGGATTTAGCGTTCATATGCAAGTTATAAGTATTATAAGTGATACTAAAATTAAATATTTGCCTTATTTAACTGCTAGAGTATGCCATGCATTAATATCCAGTTTAATAGTTTTTTTTCTTTTTGATATATGGGTTATAATCTTATAGTCACGGTGTTATACTAACAACTTCAGAAACGCCACTCCAAGTATCATTAACATAAGAAAGGACACGATATTTATAAGTTGTTCCACTTGTTAAATTAGAATCTGTATATGTTGTAGTTGTTGGAAAACTTATTGTAGTCCATGTTGTTCCATTAAGTCTTTGAACACGATATTGTGTAGCATCAGTAACTGCGTTCCAAGTAATAACAGCATTATTATTATTTAGAGTAACCTTAATATTTTGCGGAGTTGTTGTTGGTACAACACTATAAGCATCTGTTGGTATAGTCCAATTAGTACCATTATATACTATAAAGCGGTATTTATAAGTAATTCCATTAGTTAATGAAGAATCTGTATATGTTGTATCTGTTGGCTGTGCAATAGTTGTCCATGTTGATTCTATCAATCTTTGAATACGATATCTTGTAGCCCCTTGATAAACATCCCATGTCATTGTAACACTTCCATTGTTTGGGACAATTTTTATTCCAGATAATGATGGCATAACTATATATTCTTCTGTTTTAGTAGACTTATTTCCTGCTTTATCATAAGCTTCTGTAATTAAATTCCAAGTTCCAGCTTTATTAAATGTTGGTATACTATAATTTGTATCTTTTATGTTTAAATATTCACGATTTATATTACAACTTGGACATGATGCAACTATATTCATATATGAAAAATTGTCATCAGTTACAGTAACAGCATTTGTTATTCCATAATCAAGAGATGTTGTGTTATATATGATATTAGGAGAAACTATATCGACATTTGCTTTAAAGGATTTTATAGCACTATCTTTTGAAGAACTATCTTTTGATTTATATCTTATATAATATGTTCCAACATCACTAATACTAAATTCACCTCTATTTATAGTTTCAATATTAGGATCACAAGTATTAGTTGTATCTTTGCAGTAATATAGTTTAGAATTACTATCACCATAGAAATTCTTTGTTATAGTAAACACTAAAGGTTCATTACTCCATGTATTTGTTGCAACTGAGGTTTTTGAATTTGCTTTTTTAGCTTCAATATTTAGTTCAATAGTATTATCATTTGAATATGAAACACCAACTAATGATATTTTAGCAAATCCATTATCACTTTCTAAATTATGTTCTGATTTCATTTCTATATTAGAGAAGGTCTTTCCAGAATAATGTATATTAGATTCTCCAGAATTTCCCTTAATATCAATTGCTTTACATCCATCACATCCAGATACAAATGAAGAGCCACCTGTAGCAAAACTACCATATCCACTACTTGTACCTCCGTAATATCCTCCTCCACCACCGGATCTAATATCACCTGTATATTCAGTTGCAAAAGAGGCATAACCAAATTTACCAGCTTGATATGTTCCTATTTTTGAACCATCAGTGTTAAATACATCTATAGTTCCACCGGTTGTTTGGTCTGCTCCGTAGGCAATTGTCCAAATACTATCAGTACATTTCTCTCCAATACTAGCACTATTACTATTAATAGTACCTCCATTGCCCCCGGATTTAAAGGAACTGCCACAGGCACTTGATGATGCACCTCCACCACCGGCTGCAACCATTATCCTAGAGTAAAGACTACCCTCTAAGTCCCAACTACCATTTACTAAACGAATATCAGTAGCACCTCCACCAGGTGCACCATTAAAATTACTTTGCCCAGTAGTTATATTTCCTCCACCATTATATCCACCAGTATCACCTGAACCAGTTCCTCCAACATAAATATATATTTTTTCACCAGAATTTAAATAAATATTTCCTTTAGTGTAAGCACCCTTCCCTCCAGAACCAATAGAATTAGAAACACCATTTGCACCCCATAATTCAATCTTATATGTTCCACTAACAGGTACTGTAAATGAATGATAACTATTATTTAATTCATATGTATATTCTGATTTAATATAAGTAATAGTTCTAATTTTTTTTACATCAGGATTTTTTTTAGATTGATATGTTATGGTTTGAATATTATTTACAATCTCACTAGCTAGTACATTAATATCATCATTACTCTTATTATCTTTGATTAAGTTGTTATTACTATCTAAATAAAAATAGCCAGGTTCTTCAAATGGAACTGTTGTATACCATGTCATATTATTCGAACCAATTAAATATATATCACTTACATCAGTATTATCACCAATAACAAGATTAGTAATTGAAGTGTCTTTACTATCATATTGATAAACAATATTTATTCCGTAATCTTGATTTTGAAGTAACGAATGAAAAATAGGAATATCTATTGAAAGCATTGAATCATAATTTAAGTTAGCCGTGGTAGAAATAGTTTCGGATTTTATTTGATAATCACCAAAATTACTATTTTTTGTAAGTTCTGTTTTATAATCTCCATAAATTAAATAAGCAGGACTTTCTTCAGTCTTTTTTATTAATTCAAGTGTTTTTCTTGTCCCATCTTCAAAATAAAATGCAATACAATTATTGTCACCACAGGTAGTAGCAAGCTCAATTTTTTTTGACCTAAGATCATTATTTATCATCTTACTAATTAAGGCTTGTTTTGTAAGCATTTCTGTTTTAATACCAGAACTATTGTAGACTTCTTTAAGTGATATTACTGTTTGAAATAAAAATGTAACAATTACAAGAAGAACAGTAATTGAAACAATTAATTCAACAATTGTTGCTCCCTTTCTATTTCTCATATTATTCCCCTCCTAATAAAATTGTTGAAAATGTAGAATCATTAAACTCAGCAATCAAACGATATAAGTTATCTCCTGCATTAGAATCATAATCAATATAATTTACAAATTTTCTAAGGGATTCTAGTTCACCTATCGGATTTAAATTAAGTTCATTTTTTAATGATTCAAGATTTTCTTTGGTAAAATATAATTTTTTTATATTAGTAAAAGAAATCATTTTATTAAAATAATCTTGATTGCTCATTAATGATATATTTTCAGTTTCAGTTAATTCAACATAATTTTTATTGCTTAATTGTAATTTAAAAACAGACAAATCATTTTCAGTTAAAAATTTTTTTACATTATCAAGTATATACAAACCATTTACTGTATTGTAATTAAAACTTCTATCATACCCCTTTTTTACATTGTAAAATTGTGTATACAAAAAGATTAAAACCGTACATATTAAGGTTGCTGTTACTAATAATTCTGTAAGCATAAAACCTTTATTATTGTTTTTTTTCATAATTTTTCCCCTTCTTACTTGTATTTTATCCTAAATATATTATATAATAGTTTCAGGATAAATACTAGTCCTAATTAGAATAAAGGGGATGGAAAATACATGCTAAAAAAATTTGACTATGACAAAATGCCTGTAGTTGATATAGTAAATGAAATATTAATAGATGCATCTAAAAGAGGTGCTAGTGATATTCACTTTGATCCACATGAAAATTTTATGAAGGTTAGAATAAGAATTGATGGGGAATTAATTGATTATACTGAAGTACCAAATGATATAAAAAAGAATTTAGTCACTCGTATTAAAATTTTATCAGAAATGAATATTACTGAGTCAAGACTTCCACAAGATGGGGCTATTAAGGGAAAAATAGATAATGTTAACTTAGATCTTCGTGTTTCTGCTCTGCCTACAAATCTTGGAGAAAAAATTGTTATTCGTATTATGGATTATTCTTTAAGTGTAACTGGTATTGATCAATTGGGATTTAGTGAAAATAACTTAAAAAGAGTTCTCAAAATGATTAGTGTTCCAAATGGTATTATATTAGTAACAGGTGCTACTGGAACAGGTAAATCTACAACTGTGTACTCTATTTTGCAAAGACTAAATCGAGAAGACACAAATATTATAACAGTTGAAGACCCAATAGAAATGAATATTGAAGGAGTCAATCAAGTTCAAACTAATAGTGAAATTGGATTAACATTTGCTAGTGCTCTTCGCTCAATATTACGTCAAGACCCTAATATTATAATGGTTGGAGAAATTCGTGATACTGAAACAGCAAGAATTGCAGTTCGTGCTTCTATTACAGGACATTTAGTATTATCTACAATTCACACCAATAACTCTCTTAACACAATTGAACGTTTACTTGATATGGATGTTGAAAGATACTTGCTTGCAAGTGCCTTGACCGGTATCATCTCACAAAAACTGGCTCGTAAGCTTTGCCCTAAATGTCGAAAGACAAGACCAGCAAATGATTATGAAAAAGAATTGTTTAAAAATGTTCTAGGAAAAGATATTACTGAACTATATACTGCCGAAGGATGTGAAGAATGTAATAACGGATTTAAAGGCCGTGTTGCTATTCATGAAGTTTTACTAATAAATCAAGAAATAAAAGATGCTATTAGTAACAACATTAGAAAGGATGCACTTCGTGAGTTAGTCTATAAAAATGATGTTACTACATTACTTCAAGATGGATTAGAAAAAGTTCTTGAAGGTAAAACAACTTTTGAAGAAATACTTAAATTAATTGAATTAGATGATGAAGACTTACGCAGCGGACATGGGTTAGAAAAAGCAATTAATGATACAAATATAAGTAAATCAAATACACATAATAATGAAGAAAAGTTTAATGATGTAAAAGAAAATGAAGTCAGTATAGAAAAAAATATCAATAAAGATATGAAAGATAATATTTCTAAAAAGGTGGTAGAAGAAAATAATAACAATAATAAAATAAATTCTACTATATTAAAAAATAGTTATGGTAATTTACCTAAAGAAGAAAAGTTAGAGGAAAATAATTTTAGATCATTTACAAATAATAGAAATGCGCCCTCTAAAAGTAATAATGAACAAGCCGAAGAAAAAAGAATTTCACGAAGCAATAATTTAGAATCATTTCTAGCTGAAGCGCAACAAATGTTTTCTAAGAAAAACAACTTAAACTCTGATATAAAATTAGAAGAAAATAAAAAAGAAAATGAAGAGAAAAAAAATAATGAACCTCAATTCGATGATTATGGATTAAATGATACAATTAATTTTATAAATGAATATAAAAAAGGCTTATCAAGGTATAGAGAAAGAGAAAACAATAAAGCAGACAATTAAGTCTGCTTTTAATTTATTTCAATATATATGATATATGAATTTAAATTATCAATATTCTTATAATAATTTGTAAGATTAAACATTATAGATTCTTCACCATCAATATTAGTAGTTGTTTCAATAATAATGTCATCTTTGTCCTCAATAATATTGTTATTTAATAATGAAAAGTCCTCAACTGAAATAATTGAATTAATTATAATATTATTATTTAGATCCTCCTTTTTAAACTGATAATTACTTTTTAATAGATAATTATATATATTATCTGGTGAAAATAATTTAAGGTCATCAAATAAATAATAATTCATATAGGTCTTATTACTTTCCATCATATAATACCATCCATATTCATCTTTATAATATTCACTACTTACTAACAATAATTCATTATTTAAGTTTTCACCCTTAAAATTACTTATTTTATAAACATTATTTTCAAAATCATAATCAAAAATTATTTTATTTTCTATATTATTTATCACAATACTATAATTTAGTTTATATTTGAAATTACTCTTTTGCTTAAGATTTTTAATACCATTTGTTATTGTAGGTGGTAAATCTATATCATTATTGTCTATCATATTTTTTCCTTTATCTGATAATCTAATAAATAATATTATAACAAAAAAGAATATAAAATATGCACACAATTTTACAATAGCCTTATTTCTCTTGTCAGAAAGAAACTCTTTAATAACCTTTATTTTACTAACTTTTTCTACTTTATTTTTATCATCCATAATAACTCCTAAGTAAATATTTTTACAATATCACCACGATTGGTTAACATACCATTTGCAAAATCAATTCCAGACATCCTTCTTTTTCCTTCTGGTTGAACCACCTTTAATACTATTTCACCATTTGAAACTTTTACCCCAATTCCATCAGAATAAATTTCTGTAATTTGGCCATCTAATAAATTAGAAAAATTATTTTCCGTTGTATAACATTCCCAAACTTTAACAATTTTTCCATTAAAAGTACAATATGCCCCTGGCCATGAATTTAAGCCTCTAACTTTATTATATATCTCCCTTTTTGTTTTAGAGAAATCTATTTTTTCATCTTCTCTTTTTATTACAAAACCATAAGTAGCTTGTGAATCATCTTGCTTTACTCTATCATTTGTACCAGCAATTATACTTGGAAGCACCTCAAGAAGTAAATCTCTACCAACTAAGCTTAATTTATCATGAAGAGTTTCAGCCGTCTCATTTTCTTCTATTGTGACACTTTTCTTAGCAATCATATCACCCTCATCCATTTCCTCGTTCATGTACATAATAGTTACCCCAGTTTCCTTATAACCATTCATTATTGCCCTATGAATTGGTGCACCACCCCTTAATTTTGGAAGTAAAGAAGCATGAACATTAATGCATCCTAATCTTGGATAATCAAGAATTTCCTTGGGTAAAATTTGTCCATATGCACATGTTATAATTAAGTCTGGGTCTAGGGATAAAATTTCATCAATGCTTTCTTTTATCTTAGATGGTTGTAATACTAAAATTGCTTTTTCATTACAGATTTGTTTTACAGGTGATACATTTATATGTTCACCTCTTCCAGATGGTTTATCAGGCTGAGTAACAACTGCTCTAACATTATATTTAGAAATTAATCCTTCTAAAACAGTTGCACTAAATCCAGGCGTTCCCATATATATAATTTTTAATTCTTTTTCAACATTAAGATCTTCTAGTTTCATAAATTATTCACCTCTTTATTATAATAACACATTGTGTAAATATTATCTATATATGATATGGATTTACATCAATATCAAATCTAATTTTTTTACCACTATAATAATTATATAAAAATTTTAATTGTTCATTTATAGTTTCTCTTTTTTTATATTTAATGATAATCTGATAGTAATATATATTATTAACTTTAGAAATACTACACGGTGATGGGCCTAAAATAATACAATCTTTAGTCATATCAGTTAAGTATTTAATAATCTTATCGTTTTCATCTATTAATTCATTCTCATTCTTGTAACTAGTTTTAAGAACACATAAATTAAAATATGGAGGATAATTTAATTGTTTACGAATTTTTATCTCAGTATTATAAAAACTTTTATAATCATGCATACATGCAGCAGATATACTATAGTGATTCATATTAAATCCTTGCATATAAACTTCTCCATTTTTACTTCCTCTTCCAGCCCTACCAGCTACTTGACTTAATAAATTATAAGTTCTTTCGGCACTTCTAAAGTCGGGAATATTTAAACTTGAGTCAGCATTTATTACTCCAACCAATGTAACATTATCAAAATCTAATCCCTTAGCAATCATTTGTGTACCAACTAATATATTATATTTTTGATGTTTAAAATCATCAATTATTTTTTCATGACTACCTTTTTTTGTAGTTGTATCAGTATCCATTCTAATAACATTTGCCTTTTCAAATGTTTTTTTTATCTCAAATTCTAATCTTTCAGTACCAATACCAAATTCATCAATACTTTTTCCTTTACAATTAGGGCATATTTTAGGCTTATAAGTTCTATAATTACAATAATGGCATAATAAATAATTACCATTCTTATGATAAGTAAGAGGTATATCACACTTTGGACAAGTTAATCTAACTCCGCAATCATGACATGATATAGTTGTAGAATATCCTCTTCTATTTAATAATATAATAGCTTGATGATTATTAGAAATACATTCATTGATTTTCTTACTTAGGATTTCTGAAAATATTTTATTGCCTTTTTTTATTTCATTTTTCATATCAACTGTGTATACTTTAGGCAAGCAAGCATTAACCCTTGATTTTAGTTCTAAAAGTGTGTATATACCAAGTTTACATTTTGTATAGCTATCAATAGATGGTGTAGCACTTCCAAGAACTACGGGACAGTTGTGTTTTTTACCACGATGTAATGCAACATCTATAGCACTATATTTAGGATTATTTTCCTGTTTATATGTATCAGAGTGTTCTTCATCTATAATTATTAAACCTATATTTTCAAATGGAGCAAATATAGCACTTCTTGCCCCTATAGTAATTGATACATCTTTGTTCTTTATTTTACGCCATTCATCATACTTTTCACCATCACTTAGTCCGCTATGTAAAACAGCTATCTTATTTCCAAATGCTTCTTCAAACCTACTAATAAATTGTGGTGTCAAGCTAATTTCTGGAACTAAAATAATAACCTCTTTATTATCCCTAATTATCTTTTTTGTAAGTTCAATATAAACTTCTGTTTTACCACTACCAGTTACACCATGTAACAAAAAAGGAGAAAAAGTAGACTTTTTACTATAAATACTATCCACAATATTCATTTGTTTATCAGTTAGAACAATATTTCTACTTATAGAATCATTAGTTTTATTTATACGATATTTTGGCACTTTTTTAATACATATAACATTTTTAGCAATCAAATTTTTTAACACTGAAATAGAATAATTAAAATCCTCTTTTTTTATTAATCCATTATTTTTGAAATGTTCAATAATTTCTAACTGCTTTTTAGTAAATGCTAGTTCATTAATATTATTATTTAAATAATAATAGATATCATAATTAATTCCGATTCTTTTATTTTTTTTAGCCTTTAATCCAACTGGTAACATTGTTTGATATGCACTTATTAATCCGGAAAAATACTTTTTACTAATAAAATGTCCTAATTCTAACATTTCACTATTCAATACTTCTACATCATCAATAGTTTCAATAATTTCCTTTAATTCATAATTAGTTTCTTCTCTTTTCTTTATGTCAAGTACGAAACCTTCTATTACTTTTTTTCCAAAAGGGACAAGAACTCTAATTCCTTTTATAACATTTAAGTTATCTGGAATCAAATATGAAAAAGTTTTATTTAATCCTTTAGCAGAAATTTCTATTAATACATCAGCAAGCAATTTATCACCACTCTTCTTTATTTATTTTCAGATAATTATTCTTTACATTACATTCATCATAATTTGCATAGCAATACTTACATAAATGCATACAGCTATTATAGAATCCTATATCTATACTCTTAATACAATTACAATTAATTCTATTTTTATTTTTCTCTTTAACTATTTTACCTGTTAAATTATAGAAAATTACTGGACTAAGACATGACTCATTAATGATTCCATATTTTGACAAATCATATTTTTCAGCACACATTTGAATAATAACATTATATTTTTTACCTATCTTGCCAAATAAATCTGCAATCAAATAAATTTCTTCTAGTGAAAGTTCTCTTATATTATGATTTCTAGTATTTTTTTTAATATCAACAAAACTTATAATGACTCTATTTACATATTTACCAAGTACTTTTATTAATCTTTCAAATGCTTTAGCATGATACTCTACACTATATTTTTCATTTATAATAATTGGATCATATCTTAAAAAGATTCTACCTTTTCCTATCAAATTACTCAAATATATAACACTTTTAATTATATTATTTTTATTCTTTACATTAGGCTCTATATCACTTTTATAAGGGGTAATAGTTACATGAAAAATAGTAAAATAATCCTGTAGCTTATTCATATACTTAATCATTGGAATAGGATTCTTAGTACAAAATACGATTGCATCTATATTCTCTTTGTTTAAATATATTCTTTTAATTAGATTTGGAAAAAAAGGATTTTTAACATCTACAAATCCTTTTTCTATTTTATCAATAAACCATTTGCTGTAAAAAGCACATATATCGGTTCTACCACTGGCATTAATTATCATATATTAAACATCAAGATTCCTGGTTTTACAATTAACAGAATTCCAATTACAAGCATTAAAATACCGCCTATTAAATGTGAATACTTAGTATATTTATTAGAAATACCAGTTAGTTTCATTGTAAACATAGCAATAAAGAAAATAATTAAGTCATCAAGCATAAAGAATAAAATATATAATCCAATATAGAATCCATACCAAAATGTACTTAAATTATTAAAACTAAGGATTTGGGTAAATAGTAATGGTAAACCTGCTGAACAAGCTAATTCTATTAAATTAACAGATACTGCAAGAGCTATTATACCTAAAATAGCTAAAATAAAACTCTTTTCACTTGTAAATTTCTTAATTTTTTCAAATACTTTTTTCTTTTTCTTAGCATCAGCAACACTACAACCATCTTCAGTTTTCTTAAAATAGGATTTTAAATTAAAAGCAGCACCTATTAAGGCAACAATGGCAACTATGAAGCGTAAAATACCAATATCGGTCATAGATATGGCAATATTAAGCCAAGCAACCATAAACAACAAATATACAGAAGCAGACGCTACTAAAAATGTAATTCCTAAACAAAATGCCCTTTTTTTATTTTTCATTCCAATTAGTATACTAAGTAAGAATAACAATACCCACATAGCACATGGATTAAATCCATCAACAGCTCCTATTACAACAGCCATAAGAGGTAATGATACATCTCTTGCATTTACTTTACCAATAATTGGAACAACATACATACCATTATCGTCTTTAACTTTATCCTGATTATTATTAGAATCACTTAATTCTTTAATCACTTCTTCTATTTGATATCCAATATTTTCATTATATCCAACATATCCATTATTTCCAATAACAGTAAATGGAACACCTTTTCTTTCAATACCAAGCTTCTCCTTAGTGATGTTCATCAATTTATCATTTTCAGCATTATTCCATACCTCATAGTATATTACTTCTATGTTGTCATATTTCTTAATAAGTTCTTTCAAGAACTTTTTTTCATTTGCACAATGTGGACAACCATCTCCATAAAATAAATATATCTTTATCTCTGAATTTTGATTATCTTCCGCTTTTACTTTATTAATATTAAAAGTTAATACACTAACTAACAATATAACAAAAATCTTAATTATTCTTTTCATAATTATTTTTCCTTACTACTTCTTCAAGTTCTTTTAAACTTTTTTCACCTATGGTTCTTGTAATCTCATCACCATTATCATTTATAAAAATCAAAACTGGTAATATATCACCTATATTATATTTACTTACCAATTCATCTTCTGAATCATAATCATAATTAATGATTTCAATATTTGGATATTTTTTTACAAGTTTATTTATAGTATTAGTCATAATTATACAACTAGGACACCAAATTGCACTAAATTTTAATATTTTCATATTATCATCCTTACTTCAAATTTAATTTTTCTATACAACACTTTAAACCATCTACAAACTTATCTATTTCATCCTTAGTTGTTATATATGAAATACTTACTCTAAGTGAATGATTAGAAAGATCATCACTTTTTGTTAATGCATAAACAGCCCTTGATTTTGAATTATTGCTTGAACAAGCACTCTGTGTTGAAATATATATTTCATATTCTTCAAGAGCATGCAACATTGTTTCTGGTTTAATGTTTAAGACACTAAAATTAACTATTTGTGGTATACAATAATTATTACTATTAATTGTTACTCCGTTAATTGTATTTAATTTTTCTGTTAAATATTTATTTAAGTTTGTAACATAATTATATTTTTCGTCAAAATTCTCAAGAGCAATTCTTAAGGCCTTTGATGTAGAAACAATTAATGGTAAAAATGGAGTCCCACTACGATACTTTGTTGTACTCTTTCCACCATGGATTAAAGGTTCCAAATTAATACCACTTTTTTTAATTAAAATTCCTACACCTTTCATTCCAAAAAATTTATGAGCTGAAAAACTAATTAAATCAATATTTTCTAAATCAATTTTATCTTTTCCTATACACTGAGTAGCATCTACATGAAAGAAACATTTTTGATAATTGCTAAGAAATTTTCCAATCTCTTCTACAGGTTGTCTCAATCCTGTTTCACTATTAACCGCACTAATACTTATTAAAATGGTATCATCTCTAATTAGACTTTTTAAATCTTTTATATCAACTAACCCATTTTTATCAAGCTTAACAAAGTCAATTTCAAATCCTTGATTTTGCAAATAAGATATTGGACCATAAATAGATGAATGTTCTAAATCAGTAGTAATTATATGTTTTCCTCTATTTTTATATTTTTCGGCAATTCCTTTAATAGCAGTATTATTAGATTCACTAGCACCAGATGTATATATTATTTCATCCTCTTTTACATGAAGCAAATTAGCTATTTGTTTTGTTGCTTCTTCGATTATTTTATTTGCTTCAAATCCTAACTTATGTAATGAATTAGGATTTCCAATATAATTTTTACAAGCTTTTACATATGAATCTAATACATCATCATTTACAGGCGTTGTTGCTGAATAATCTAAGTATACCATATATATATCACCTCAATTTTACTTCTATATTATATCACATTTTATAATAATTTTATATAATTAATTAATATAATATTCAAAACACATTAAAAACAAAAATAAAATAAAAACCATTGAAAATCAATGGTTATCTACTATATGGTGTCCCAGAAGGGATTCGAACCCCTGACCTTTGCCTTAGAAGGGCACTGCTCTATCCAGCTGAGCTACTAGGACACAATCTATTCATTACTGAACAAATAGATTATACAATAAATTAAGTAATTATTCAATAGTTTTTAATACACTTTTATAAATTTCTTCGTTTTCAACCTCAAAAATTACTTGTTCTACATTATAATTATCTTTAACTGATAACGAAATTGTATATATTACTTCTTCTAGTATTTCCTTTTCTGTTATATTATTTAAAATATATGAATTAAATACTAACTCTAAACTATCAACATTTTCTGAGATTGCTAATAATTTAGTGTTACTGTTTAAGTAACTCATTAAATTAGAATTATAAGTTGGGGTGCTTGTTAATTCATCAACTATTATCTGAATTTTTTCACGATCATCATTCATATACTTTGTGACTGGAACATAGTATTCTAAATCATTATATTTATTTATATAATAAACTGTTACACCACTTATATTTTTAGTAGTTTGTAAGTCATATTCTTTATTTATTCCAAAACTTCTATCTAATGAAGATGGTAGATTAATCTTTGTTTGCGGTAATTTTGTTAATATGTTTCCTTCTACATAAATTATAATTTTATCAATACCATTAATACTAGTTAAATTATATACTAAAGCTTCTATTATTTTTTCTTCCATTTCCTTTTTAACATCTAAAAGTTCTTTATTAAAATTTATCTTTAATACTCCATCTTTAAGTTCAATGTTAAGTACTTTCGTATCAGATGGTAATATTGCTTTAAAGCCGTTAGGTACCTTACTTTCACCAGAACTTCCATTAATTAATATATTAATTATTTCTTTTGCTTTTTCTACTTCACTACCATCATTTATTGAAACCATACTACGAGCTAGATACCCATTTATATCAAGTAAAAACATTTCTTCTTTATTGATGCTCATATCAACATATTCTAACTCCTGTGGTATATTTTTTAATACTTTTTGTTCATTTTTAGGTATTAAACACAATAATAAGAGAGCAAATAAAACAGATGTGGAAGCTATAATTTTTTTTAACCAAAATTTTTTTAACATAGTATCACCATTTAATGATATGAAAAAAAGTACAATAAAATGCACTTTTACAAAGAAATTTCACCAAGTTTTAATAATTCCACAACTGCTCCTGCTCTTCCTTTTACACCAAGTTTTTGCATAGCATTTGAAATATGATTTCTTACTGTTTTTTCACTTATTTTGAGTATATTTGCTATTTCATTAGTAGATTTATTTGAAACTAATAATTCAAAAACCTGCTTTTCTCTTTTAGTTAAAATACTATTATTCACTATCTTCCCCTCACTTCCTCGTCGGGTGGTATATATTTTTCTCATATTATTTTATGTATCAGGAAAATGTTAGTGATAAAATTAGCCTAAAAAAATAATTTATTACAAATTATTTTTGAAATTTAACAGAAATGTATTTTTTTGAATTATATTTAGATTGGACACTTCTCATTATATTATTAGCAAGTTCTTCATCATGCTTATCGTTTGCTACTACTACTCTTATTTGATCTCCATTTATTTTAACAAAAGCTTTAAGATTAAATTCCTCTAATATTTTATTTTCTAATTCTTCTTCTTCTCCTCTAGTAATATTTAATAACTTTATTTTTTCAAATGCATTATTTTTTTCATCTACTGTTGATGATGTATTAGTAAGTATTAATTCAAGCTCATTGATTTCATTTAACATTTGATCATTTGCTTCTACCCTAAGTGCTACTAATATTTCACTTTCTTCAACTGTTACTTTTACATCCTTATCATCATCTTTATCATTTGATACTGTTTTTGTTCCAGATAGATAATTATTATTATTTGTCATTAATAATTCTGATGGCATAGTTATATAATATATACTTAATACTAAAATAAGACTAAATAATGTTACAAACCACAAATTTTTTTTATTTACCATAAAAATTCCTCCTAGTGTCACCTACTAAAATATATTATAGTTTTTTAAAAAAATGACAAAAAGTTAAATTTTATATATTAAACTTGAAAATATTATAAGTTTATACTAATATATTACGCATTAAAAACAAATTTTAAAATCCTAATAAACGTATAACATAATAAAAACCAGAAATTAATTTAAATTTCTGGCTTCTTAAATTATTATATTATTGTTTTTCACTAATCATTTTACTAATAAATGTAACAAATTCATCTATAGATAATGTCACTGTCTCTGTAGTCCCAAATCTGCGATAACTAATTTGTCTTTCATCTCTCTCTTTGTCACCTAAAATAATAGTAAATGGTATTTTTTTAGTTTGACTTTCACGCATCTTATAAGATAGCTTTTCTTCTCTATCATCCAACATTATTCTAAAGTTATTTTCCTTTAACAGTTTTTCTAGTTCTTTTGCATACTCTAAATGATATTCATTATTTACAGGAATAATATTCATTTGTATTGGTGCAAGCCATAATGGTAAATTTCCTTTTGTTTCTTCTAATAAAAACGCTGTAAATCTATCAAATGTTCCAAGAATTGCTCTATGAAGAACAACCGGTCTTTGTTTTTCACCATGTTCATCAATATATGACAAATCAAATCTCTCTGGAAGTAAGAAGTCTAATTGACATGTTGATAGTGTTACATCATGTCCAATAGCTGATTTAATTTGAACATCTAACTTAGGACCATAAAATGCAGCTTCATCTTCTGCCTCATAGAAATCTAATTTCAAATCAGTTAAAACTTTACGAAGCATATTTTCAGCTTTATCCCACATTTCATCATTATCAAAATATTTTTCTTTTTCTTTGCCTCTAAGTGATAATCTAAATGTATAATTGTCAAAATGAAAATCTTTATAAACATCTAAAATTAAATTAACCACTTTAGCAAATTCTTCTCCAACTTGATCTAGTCTTACAAAAAGATGGGCATCATTTTGACACATAGCACGAACTCTTTCAAGTCCACAAACAGCACCACTGGCTTCATATCTAAAATCATGACCTAGTTCACCTATTCTAATTGGTAAGTCACGATAAGAATGAATATCGTTTTTGTAAATAAGCATGTGATGAGGACAATTCATTGGTCTTAAAACATATTCTTCATCGTCCATATGCATAACAGGAAACATATCATCTTTATAATGATCCCAGTGACCTGATGTTTTATATAAGTCAACACTACCTAAAGATGGTGTATAAACATGACTATATCCCATAGAAACTTCTTTGTCCACAATATAGCGTTCCAATATTCTTCTAATTGTTGCACCATTTGGAAGCCATAATGGTAGCCCTTTGCCAACTAAATCATTAGTCATAAATATCTTTAAATCTTTGCCAAGTTTACGATGATCTCTTTGTTTTGCTTCATCAAGCATTTCTAAATGTTTATTCAAATCTTCTTCTGTTTCAAAACATACTCCATAAATTCTTTGAAGCATTTTATTGTTTGAATCACCTTTCCAATAGGCTCCACTTACCTTTAGCAATTTAAAATACTTTAATTCTTTAACTGTATCAACATGTGGCCCACGGCAAAGATCCGTAAAATCTCCTTGAGTATAACAACTAATAATTGTGTCATTATCATCCATTCGATTAATTAAATCTATCTTATATTCATCATCTTTAAACATTTCTAGTGCTTCATTTTTAGTAAGTTCATGTCTTACTATTCTTTTACCGTCTTTACTAATCTTCTTCATTTCTTTTTCAAGTTTTGGTAAATCTTCTTCTTTAACTACTTCATTTCCTAAATCTATGTCATAGTAGAAGCCCTCTTCAATAACAGGTCCTACCCAAAATTTAGCATCTGGATACAAATGTTTAACTGCTTGTGCAAGTAAATGTGCACAGCTATGATTCAGCTTACTTAGTCTTTCATCTTCCTTAATATTTATCATAATAATCTTCCTTTCAAAAAAACACCCCTACAAATCTGTAGGAGTGCTAAAACACGGTACCATCCTGTCTTTTACTTAATTTAATAACGGTATTAACCGGAAATCTTTTTCAAGTTCAACTCCTAGGTAGTAATTAATTGAATAATATTACCAGTTTTCATCCACCACTGACTTTCTACAAATTTATTCAATCAACCGTGTCCTAATCAAAGCTTTTAATCAGTATAAGGTATTAAAGCCATAAAACGAGCTTTCTTTACTTCATTAGCAATATATCTTTGATGTTCAGCACAATTACCTGTAACACGACGAGGTAAAATTCTGCATTTTTCATTGCTTACATATTTTTTTAAAATTTCGTCTTTATATGTAACAGTCTTTCCTGCACACATTTGACAAACTTTTTTCTTTTTACGATATCCATTAAATTCAGCCATTATAAGTTACCTTCCTTTCTAGTCCAAAAAGTTATCATCTATGGTAACACTATCACCTAAATCACCAAATGGATCATTTTCAACACTTACATTATTAGTAACAGCATCTTGATAATCATAAGGTGAAACACCTGAATTAGCTTGTTCTTGTCTTTGACTTTTACTTTCTAAGAACTGTACAGAATCAGCCACAACTTCCATTGTATAACGCTTATTCCCGTCTTTATCATCATAAGAACCTGTTTGCAAACGTCCTTCAACAGATACTAAACTTCCTTTGTTTAAGAAATTGCAAACATTTTCGGCTTGTTTTCTCCAAACAACAATGTTAATAAAATCAGTTTCTCTCTCTCCTTGTGCATTATTAAAAGTTCTATTTACTGCAAGAGAAAATCTTGTGTATGGAAGATTAGCACCAGTATATCTTAATTCTGGTTTTGTAGTTAGTCTACCAATTAACATAACTTTATTCATATACATACCTCTTTTTACATTTCTATTTTTGTAATTAAATGACGAACGATGTCATTACTAATAAGTGCTAAACGATCAAACTCTTTAATTGCTTTATCATCATTTGCTTCAAGATTTAGAACATAATAGTATCCACTTTTAAAATTCTTAATTTCATAAGCTAATTCTCTTTGTCCCATATCTTTTGTATCAGTTATAGTAGCACCATTGCTAGTTAAGATGTCTGAAAAACTTTTAACAACGTTTTTAAGTTCATCTTCTCCAACTGTTGGTCTTACAATAAACATAATTTCATATTTACGCATTCCTAACACCTCCTTATGGTCTATTTGGCTTTTCAAAAAAAGCAAGGAGTAATCAATACTCAAAAAGATTATACCAAAACTGCAATAAATTGTAAATATTATTTTATTTTTTTGTTAATATTTTTATGTATTCATCACTAAAACATTCATGCCTTTTGATACAAGAATTAATATGTGAAGCTATTCTAGGCATTAACATTTCATATTTTGTGATTTCCTCTTTAGTAAGTCCCCCTTCTATAAACTCTTTTTTGATTATTCTTTGGTTCAATAATGATGCATAACTCCTAATTGGATTTGTATTATGACAATAACATGATAAATTAAGTCCATTATGGCCATTATTAAAACTTGAATATTTTGATCTTGAACAAAGTTTATCAATATTCTTAATTATCTCATTTGGCAAATAATTACTTGTAGAAAAGTTCTTAAGTGTACCTATCATATCAGAATCAACATGAGATGAGTTTACTCGATATAAAAGAGGATAATTATTTTCCGAAAAAAACTTAGCCATAGAATAATTGACTAAAATCATCAGAGTTTCTAAAGATTTACTACAATCATTATTGGTATGATATTCATCTTTATGTGATAATTTTCTCTTCTCTTCTTTTATCAAATGATAAGATGTATTATAAAAATTTGAATCATGTATAGATTTACTAAAGTGTATTAAGTCTTTTAATATTTGACCTTGTTCATTATTATGATTTACATAATATAACTTTTGAGCATTAGAAAATGTTAAATTTTTATCAACTTTTATAACTACATTTTTGACTTTAAAATCATGCATATTACACTTTTGATCAAACTCAAACATGTAAGCTAATGCTCTTTTAAATGAACCAGCACTTAAAGACAAATATTCAGAAAGATTATCTGGCAGCATTCCTATAAATTTATCAGGTAAATATATATTTTCACATAGTTCATAAGCTACCAAATCAATATTACTTTCTTCTTTTATAATAGATGCAGCATCAGCAATATATATTCCAATCAAATAATTACCGTTAGGAAGAATCTCACACGAAACCGCATCATCATATATTTTTGTATTTGAAGATAAATCCATAGTAATAATTCTTTTGTCAGTATAGTCTTCCAAATTATCATCAAGTAAAGTATTACCAGCATTAACAAAAGTACATAGTTCATCAGCACTTTTTATTGAATACTTTTTTAATAGTTCTCTTTCACATTTTACACTAGTAATATTTTTACTATTCTTCTTTAAAATATTAAAACAATTATCTATAAACACACTTAGATTTAAATCTTCTTTATCTTCATCACTATTTAAAATAATATCTTCTTCTGCTTTCAAATAATTTAAAATTGATGTTATCTGCACTTTTGTCAGATAAAAAGCTGAAGATTGTAAAATATACTTTATTAATGATTCAAAATATAATAGTTTTTCTATATTACAATGTTTTTTATAATTTCTTATTTGTTTTTCAATAATTCTTTGAATCAATGGAATGTTATCACTATCTAAACAATTTATTATATCAGGGTATATTTTTGCTATTTGGTAAAAATAATCGAATTTATTATATTTGAATATTATTTTTTCGGCTAATTTATATAATGCACTATTATTGTTTTTTTGCTTTTCATGTTTTTTGTTGTTATCTTTATCATGTAAATCTATAAGAGGTTTAATTATAAATAATAATTTATCATATATATATTTTAAATGATTAGGTATTTTACCATTATTCTCTTTTCTTTTTTGAATAATACTATTTCTAATTCTTTCTAATCCTTCTAGCTCATCTATTCCAACACTTTTACTATAATTAGTAAAAATATATAATATATGTTTTAGACAAGTTATTAAATAATTATAATCATTATTATATTTTATATAACTTATTGAATTAATATCTTTAGATAATAATTTTTCTAATAGTGACAATAACAGTATGTTATTGTCAATTAAAAGAGTATCTTTTAATTGTTCAAATTCCAAATTTGGGTATTGTATTAATACTCTTTTAAGTTGTTTTAATTTTGTACTTGAAGTATTATTATCCATAAAGTTCACCTTATACTACTTTCTTAAATTATCACTTAGCATTTCAATATCAATTGTTAATTGTTTTATTCTCTCAATTAATCTCTTAGCTTTCATTTCTTGTACATTATCCTTTGTTACCTCAAAATGTTGCTCTAAACTATCAATTGTTAGATTTGAGGTAAAAAATGTTGTTAAATGATTTTCCATACGATATTGCAGAAGTGGGCATAATATCTCATCCCTACCCCAATTAGTTGTGTTTTCAGCACCAATATCATCAATCATTAGAAGCTCTACCTTTTTAATTTTCTCATATTTTTCTTTAAAATCTGTTTGAAATGATGTTTTTAAATCTCTTAAAAATTCTGGCCAAAATACAATAGCACTTTTAATATTCTTCTTAGCAAGTTCATTAAAAGCAGCTGCTATCAAATACGTTTTACCACTACCAAAATTTCCGTGTAAGTAAAGTCCTTTCCCTCCTTTTTGATAATTTTTAATAAAATCATTTAACCACTTTATTGTCTCATATCTTTCTTTGTATTGGGTATATATTTCAGTTATCTTAGCATTTTTAATTTCTTCCGGTATGTCATAAAGATAAATATTTTTAATATGTTTATTTTCTTTATCTATTTTCATTTTCTTCTTGCATGATACATAATCAAAACTAAGATTTTTTCCATTAATTTTAGGTAAATAGGCATAACCAATAATTTTATTTTTACATGTGCAAATGTTTTTACAATGAGTACAATTATAATATTCATTAGCAGATTCCTCTAAACTTGAAGTATATTTCATAAGTATTTTAGAATCAATACCCAATTTTTCCACTAAATTCTTAAACTTTTCATTTTTTAGTGCTTCCTCATAATTTGCATATAAATTCCCCATTGAAGCAACTCCAAAACGTGAATTTTTAATTTCTTTTTCAATTGTTTTCATTATTCACCAACTAACTCTTTTAACATTTTTGTTATATTTTCTTGTTCTTCTTTTGTAGCAATAGTAGATTCTATCTTTTTGTTGAGCCACTTAGGACTATCTTGTTTTTTTGCAATTTTTCCTTTTCTTGTATTGCAATACTCTCTCTTTGCAAAACTAAGAGCATCACTAGCAGTGCTGATATTATTTCTTTTCCATTGCCCAGCTATGGTTTCTACATAAGATTTGGTTAATTTATTATTATTTGTTTTTAAAACATAATCAATTAATACATTTACCACTGATGGTTCTAGCTTCATATCAACAAGTAAAAACTCTATTAATTTAACATCTGTTTTTGCAGGAACCGCCCCGTTATATTTACTTACTAAAAAATCATAAGGAGAAGTGTTTTCAAACGAATATATTATTTTTGATTTATTTGATACATCAGTATCACTTATCTTATTTGAACTAGTTTTATATATAGCTGTAGGCTTTGAACTATGATGATCAAATTTATATAAATTTCTTGCATTATACCTTAATTTTTCTTTATCAATTACATGAGAAGTATCTAATGAATTAATCAATACATTTTTTAATTGTTCCTCATTAAAATCATATAAATATACTAAATTATTTATTAAATCAATAATTTCTTTGCTTATCCTATTTTTATTTAGCATCTCATCAGGTATCATGTCAAGAACTGAATCAATATCAATATTACATTTTACATTAATATTATTAGAACTCTTTTTTTCATAACTATTATCAAAGTTTACGATTTTTTCATCATTCTTTATATTATAAATATCTTTAAAACTACAGGTAATATCTATATAATCATCATAGTTAGGTTTTTTTATTTCGAAATTACTAATCAATTTTTTGTAATCATTTTCCCCAATGTTACTTATTAATAAAGTATTTAATAAGGGGCTGCTTAGAAATTCAGAAACTGATAAAGGAGAAAACATTTCATAGATAAAAGTATTTCCATTTTCATTCTTTCTACAATATGTCTTTAAAAGACCAATTCCTTCTAATTTTTCTCTTGCCTCAACTATAACATCGAGTTTTAATTTCATATTTGTCATTAAATGATAATGTGTATATAATTTTTCTTTTTTGTCTTCTTCTCTATCCAAGAATGACCATAGGGTAAAATAAAGGCTAGTGGCAATTACTCCAATAATTGGTTGATAAAACATTGTTAACATTTTTCTATCTTGTTCTGTAAAAAAAGACTTATTAATTAAATAATATGTATCTGCAGGTAATACATTTATTCTTGTCATATCATCACCACCATACAAATTCATTTTATCATATATCTAATGAAAGAAAAAGATAAAAAAGGATATTTACAAAAAAAGAAGATAAAAAATCTTCTACATTTCTACATTATGATAAACATTTTGAACATCTTCAACATCATCTAACATAGTAAGTATTTTTTCAAACAATAACTTATCTTCACCAGATAATGTAATTTTTTCCTTTGGTATATATGATATTTCGTCCATTTCAAACTCAATACCAGGTTTTGCCTTATTGATTGCTTCTTTGATTTGATATAGATTTTGAGGATTACCATATACAATTATTATATCACCATCTAATTCCATATCAACAAAATCGGCATTATTTTCGATTAAAGCATTCATAGTTTCTTCTTCATTCAATCCTTTAAAACCAACTATGCATAAATGATCATAGTTAAATAGTACACTTCCTTGTGCTCCCATTTTGACATGACATTTATTTGCAACCGCTCTTAAATCACTAATACTTCTATTTAGATTGTCAGTCAAACAATCAATTACAAGTGTTGAACCTGTAGGTCCAAACATTTCATAAGTAGCAGTTTGATAATTTTCATCAACCCCACTATTTACTTTATCAATAGCTCTTTTAATAATATCACTTGGTACTTGTTCTTTTTTTGCTCTTTCAATTAATCTTCTAAGTGTTGCGTTACTAGTTACTTCAGTACCTCCATTTTTAGCTGCCTGATATATTTCCTTTGCATACATAGAGTATACTTTTCCTCTTGCAGCACCAGTTTTTTGAATACTTGCCTTTCTTACCTCGTAAGCTCTTCCCATCTATATCACCCATTTCTCAAATTTATTTTACTAAAATTATACATTTTTGACAAGATAATTTGTATATATTTATAATGTATGACTATTTTTTACTTTATTTTCAATTATATTTTCTATTAATTTATTATTATTACAATCCATATTATTAATCCAAATTGTAAGATATTCATCAAATTCCATAGGATAAGATAAAATATCAATTCCATTAAAATGATATTTTATTCTCATAAAATTCCTTATAAATTTATCAGTTAAATTTCTTTGAATTGCCATTCTTTTTTTATAAAGTTCCTGTCTGATAACTTCATCTTCTTTAATATTCAAAGTTTTTAATTTATTATCATATATTTTCTTATATGAATCCACCTTATTTTTATATCTAATTGGAAGAAATGGCACAACTTTTATCTTATTTATATTCATATCATATAACAAATCCATAAAAATAGTTAAAACAAGTATGGCAGATACTGAAACATCACTAATATTTTCTGGATAAAAGATATCATTGATATTTTTTTGGTTTCCTTCAATCTGTTTATATTCTTTAAAATCATTACTTTCCGATAATGAAACTCCTTCATTTAATTTATATAATGCTCTTTTTATTCTTTTTTCAAATTCAGAGTTTAAATTATTTTTACCATTTTGAACAGAATATATATAACATGTATTATCACTAATTCCATAGCATATGGACGGCAATTGATAAATATTATCAGACAACCTTATTATTGCACCAAATGAATAAGGTGTTTCCATATTTAAAGGTTCTCTTTTTATGATAATGTCAATATCCGCTCCATCAAAATAACCAATATTACTTGAATAGTTAATACTATCAAAAGTTTGATTATTATTAAAATCAATATATCTTTGAATAAAACTTAAAGGATCTCTTAAATCCTCATAAGTTGCATTTGCCCAAATCAATGTAAGATAATATGTAATCTTATCATAAATATTTTCAGAGTTAATATTATTATCGAACTCAACTATAGTATTTGTATATTCATATAATAAATTTATTAATCTGTCTTTATCATAGATATTTAGATAATAAGGACTTTCTTTGTCAAATGCATCTATAGTAATATTAAATGTAATTTTTTCTCCATTAAAATTATTATCATACACTGGCACTTCAATATATCCGTTTTTTAGATTTGGTAAAACAGTCTTAAAAAGTATTTCTTCTATAAGTTCTTTATTGTACTGCATTTTTTGACTTTCTAAGAGCATCCTTTGCAGCTTCTTGTTCTGCTTCTTTTTTACTATGAGCAACACCTTTCCCATAAATTACTTCATCAATCTTTACAACAACTGTGAATGTTTTATTATGTGCAGGTCCATCCTCATCAACAAGAATATATTCTAAACTTCTTTTATCTGTTTGAACTAATTCTTGAAGTTTTGATTTATAATCACTAAAAAAATCAAGTTCATTATTTTGAATAAAGGGTATAACACTTATATTTACAAAATTCTTCACTATTTCAATTCCCTGATCAAGATACATTGCTCCAATAAATGCTTCAAATATATCAGCAACTATTGCTTTTCTATATTTTCCCCCATTTTCTTCTTCACCTTTACCTAATTTTAAATAATCATTTAGTTTTAATTTTAATGAATATTCATATAGCGCATTTTCACAAACGTAATGAGCCCTAAGTTTAGTCATTACGCCTTCATCATACAAAGAATTTTTATACAAGTATTCACTCATAACAAGCTCTAATACTGCATCACCTAAATATTCAAGTCTTTCATAACTTTCTGTATCATGCTCATTGGCATAAGATGTATGCGTAAAAGCGGTCTCATATAAACTTATGTTATCTGACTTAATGCCTAACTCATCTAATATTTTCATATATATTATCACCATTCCTTTTAAGGTTAGATACAAGGCCAATTAAAATAAAAACCTTTGATAAACAAAGGTTAAATACATAATGGCGGAGTAGAAAGGATTTGAACCTTCGCGCCAGTTACCCGACCTACACCCTTAGCAGGGGCGCCTCTTCAGCCTCTTGAGTACTACTCCAAAACACTACATATTAATTTTACATTAAAGATATAGATATGTCAATAATTTTTAATCATAAACTTCATTTCTTATAAGATCAATATTCTCACTCATAAGACTTATATAATCCTTCTTTAAATTTCTTTCTTCACCAGTTAAATTAGTGATTAGGTGAAAATAAACAAGCTCTATATTTGTATCTTCTATTATTTTTTTAATAGTTTCACTTGGTTCTTCACCTTGTAACATTATAATATAATGTACACTACCATCATTAATCAGATTTTCAACAGTTACCAAAGTTTTTTCAGTTAAGTTTTCATTTTCCTCTAATGAAATAACCGTAAAATTATATTTTTCTAAAAATTTAAGCAAATCTGATGAAACAATTAGTGTTTTGTTAGAAGAGTTATCACTGATTTCATATATATCCGCATCCAATTTTGAAATTTCTTCTTTTAATTTATTATATTTTTCATCAATCTCATTCTTCAAATAATGATTATTTATATACTCTTTTAGTCCATAACGAATATTTTGAACCATCATTAAAAAATTCGATGGATCAAGCCATAATTCTTCCATACCATTTAAATATTCCATACTAGATGTAGTATCTATAATTTTTAATCTTTTATTATGCTTAAAAAATTCATTAACATACTTTTTCTCTTCACCAAGCCCATTAAATGTAAACAAAGTGGTCTTACTATAATCAGTAATTTGTTTTTCGGTTAATTCATAATCATTTATATCTACACCATCTGGGTAAATGCTTGAAATATTACTATGTTCTCCATATAATCTTTCAACAATATATTCTATTGGATAAACTGTTGTATAAATATTAATCCCCTCAAAATTATCTCTTTTAAAACACCCTGTTAAACTCATACAAAATAGTAGATAAAAAACTATTCCAACTATCCTTTTCATTCTCTTCACTCCTTATTTTTTCTTGGCACTAAATCAATTCCACCTTTAGAAAAAGGATTACATTTTAAAATTCTTTTTATACTTAAATAAGTTCCTTTTATACTTCCATATTCATTAATAGCTTCTATTGCATAATTAGAACATGAGGGTATATGCTTACAATAAGCATGAAAATTACCTGGTATTTTTTGATAAATTTTAATAATTTTAATAAGTATCTTTTTCATAATATGCCTCAAATATATTATACTAAAAAGATAATAATTTGTAAATTAGTAAGTGAAAATATGATACAATATAACAAGTGGTGATAATTTATGTTAAATAATCCTTTCAAATATTCAAATACAAATAAAAGATATTATACTTTAGATTACTTTTATAAGCAAAAATTTAATAGTAAAGTATTCAAAGTAAGTTTAAATGCTGGTTTTAGTTGTCCAAATATAGATGGAACTGTTGGAAAAAATGGGTGCATTTATTGTTCAAATTCTGGCAGTGGTGAATATGCAGGTAATCCTAAGGAAAATTTAATTACTCAGTTTAACCAAGTAAAAAATATATTACACTTGAAATGGCCAAATGCTAAGTATATTGGATATTTTCAAGCCCATACAAATACTTATGCTCCCGTTAATGTTCTAAAAGAAAAATATGAAACAATATTAAATTTGGATAATGTAATTGGATTAAATATTGCAACTAGACCTGATTCTATATCTAGTGAATGTTTAGAATATCTAACTAATCTAAGTAAAAGAACTTATCTAACAATTGAATTAGGTCTTCAAACTATTCATGAAAGTACTACCAAATTAATTAATAGATGTCATACGTTAGAATGTTTTGAAGAAATGGTGAAAAAATTAAGAGAAAATAATATAAATGTGGTTGTTCATATTATAAATGGTTTACCATATGAAACAAAAGAAATGATGCTTGAAACTACCAAATATTTAAACAATCTTGATATTCAAGGTATAAAAATTCATATGCTTCATATTTTAAAAGGTACTAAACTAGAAGAGCTATTTCAAAGGCAACCATTCCATATATTAACAAAGGAAGAATATATAGATATTGTATGTGATCAATTAGAATTATTAAAACCAAATATAGTCATAAATCGTATAACAGGTGACCCAAAAATAGATGATTTAGTAGAACCAAACTGGCTTACAAAAAAATTCTGTGTACTTAATGATATTGATAAAGAACTAGTAAGAAGAAATACTTATCAAGGAATAAAATACGAAAAGTAGCACTCTATGTGCTACTTTTTAAAGCCATCTAGTTGTAACAACCTTATTATTGGGGTCATTTACAAATCTTTGGTACATACTTATTAAAAAATCCCCTAAATCAGATTGTTTATCAATTGATTGAATACTTTCAATAATCAATTCATTAAACTTATTATTATTAAAATAAGCATAAACGCTATTATCAATTAAACTAACTCTATTTAATTCATCAATATCATTAGCATTAGTATTAGAAACAGCATATTTATAATATTCAATTATTTCTTTACTTAAAATATCATCTTTAGCAAATCTTTCTTCAATTATATCATAATAATTTTTGCAATAATTAATTACTCTTTTGGTTTCTACTATATTCATAAATACACCTCTTTAACTAAATAATTTTAAAATATCATTATATGATACAACAATTATTAAAAGCATCAGTAGAGAAAACCCAATTGTATGGATAATATTTTCTACTTTAGGATTAAGTGGTCTACCAATTATTTTCTCTATAATAAGAAATAGTAATCTTCCACCATCTAATGCTGGAATAGGAAGAAGGTTCATGAAGCCTAAATTTAAAGATATATAACCTACTAAATAAACAAAATTTATAAAACCTTCTGCAACCGACAATTGTACAACATTAAATATTCCTATTGGACCAGATAAATTTGAAATGCTAAGTTTGCCAGTTATTAAATACCAAATAATTAAAAGCATCTGCCCGAGCAAACCAATGAATTTTGTAAAAGCATATTTTAGTGCTGGTAAAAATCCTTTTTCAAACTTATTTTCTAAGTTAAAACCATATTTATATGAGACGTTTCCCTCTTCATCCGTTAATTTATCAGGCGTAATCGATATTTCTTCGACTACACCTTCATTATTCTTTACTTTTAATGTTATTTTTTTACCATAACTTACTTGCATTTCAAGTAATAACCTATCAGAAGTTTTTATATTTATACCATTAATTCCAATTATCTTATCACCACTGCTAAGACCGGCTTTAAAAGCTGGTTCACCATCTACAATAGTAGATACAACAGGTTTATTAATTGGTGAACCATTTATTAAACCTATAGCAAAAAATATAACAATTGCTAGTATAAAATTAAATGTTATTCCAGCAACTACAACCAAAAATTTTTGCAACCAAGTCTTTGACTGCATATTCTTTTCAATTGGTATATTTTTATCTTCTTCTACACTTTCTCCAGCCATTTGTACATATCCACCTATTGGTAATAGCCTAATAGAATATTCTGTCTCATCATTTTTTCTTTTAAATTTAAATAATCTCGGACCCATTCCAAGTGAAAATTCATACACATATATACCTGCTCTTTTAGCAAATATAAAGTGTCCAAATTCATGTATAAAAACAACTATACCTAATAGAAGTAAAAACCATAATATTGTCATATAATCACCTTTTCTATATAAGAGAAATAATAAACATAAAACATAAAGTTGCAAATATAAAACTATCTAATCTATCAAGTATTCCACCATGTCCTGGTATCAAATTAGAAAAATCTTTTTTATTGAAATAACGTTTGATAGATGAAAACACCAAATCACCAAATTGACTAACAACAGATAATAAAAATGTGATTGCAACTATTAATGAAAGTGATATGTCAGCATCTATAACAGTTTTATAAAATATAGTACATGCAAATACACAAAATGATGTTCCAATTAATGAACCCTCCCATGTCTTTTTTGGAGATATTTCAGAGATTAATTTATGCCTTCCAATAAAATATCCACCAAAATATGCATATGTATCTGTTAATACCGTTATTAAAGCTAAATATATTAAAATTGCTAAATTCATTTTTCTTAAAACAATTATTGCCGAGAATGCAACTGATAAAAATAAAACACCACCAATTAAATAAAATGCATCATTTATACTATATATGCTTTTATCATGATACAATATATTGGGAATTAGTAAAACTAAAAACAAAGCAGAAACAATTCTAAAATCAATAGATAAAATATTATTTGAATTAATATTAGTTCCAAATATCACAAATGTAAATAATATATAGCACATAATTTTTACAAAAAATGGCAGAGCCTTTTTTTGTTCTTTTATATCCAAAAATTCCTTTAATCCAAATATAGAAATTATATATATTCCAATATCAAATATAAGCCCGCCTGCTAGTATGATTGGAACCATAATTAAAAGTAATACTATAGCACTAATTATTCTTGTTTTCATTAATACCACCAAATCTTCTATCTCTACCATTATATATATCTAAAGCTAAATCAAACTCTCTTTCATTAAAATCAGGAAATAAAGTTTTTGGAAAATACATTTCAGCATAAGCACTTTGAAAAAGCATGAAATTACTTATTCTAAGTTCCCCACTTGTCCTAATTAAAAAATCAATATTAGGTATATTATTATATAAATAACTATTAAATCTATTTTCATCTATATCTTCAATATCAATATTCCCATTTTTATAATCATCAAGTATTTTTTTCGTTGCATCTACTATATCAGCTCTGCCACCATAGTTAAAACATATATTAAATATATGTTCTGTATTATCCTTAGTTTTATTTTCAATTTCTTCAATTGCATCTAATACATCTTTTTTTAGGTTATCCTTTCTTCCAGAAAAGATAATTTTTATATTATTCTTTTTATTTATTAGTGTCTTAAACTTAGTAACTAAAAGATTCATTAGATAGTCAACCTCTTCTTTATCTCTTTTAAAGTTTTCGGTTGAAAAGGCAAATACACTTAATATCCTAACACCTTTTGAGAAAATATAATTAGATAATTTTTTTAAGTTTTCAAAACCAGCTTTGTGTCCCATACTACGCTTAAGGCCTCTACTAGTAGCCCATCTACCATTACCATCTAATATAATAGCAACATGATTGGGAATTTTATAATCAGTACTCTCCATTATCTTACCTCTCTATCTATATACATTATATTATAACTTCTACTTTAATACAAGAAAAAAAGGACAAAAGTCCTTAAAATGAATCAATACATATTTTTACAGTTTCCTCATTTTTATTATAAGCTGCCAAATTAACTATATTTCTTATTGAACCAATAATGGTTCCATTTTTACCAATTATAGATGAAATATCATCTTTATCAACAAGAATTTGTATAACTTTTTCTTCAGCATTATTAAATTGTTTTACAGAAACCATATCTGGATTTTTAGAAACACTCTTAACTAAATATTCTGTTAGTTCTATTAAATTCATTATTTATTTTTCTTTGAATTATGAATGCTTTCTAAGATACCAGCTTTTTTAAATAAAGCTCTAACTGTATCTGTAGGTTGTGCTCCATTACTAATCCATTTGCTTGCTGCTTCACCATCAATTTTAATTTCTGCAGGTTCTGTAATAGGATTATATGTACCTATTTCTGCAATAAAACGACCATCTCTAGGACTTCTTGAATCAGCAACAACAACACGATAAAAAGGTCTTTTTTTAGCACCCATTCTTTTTAGTCTAATTTTAACTGCCATATTATCCCTCCTTTAATAATATAATGATACCAAAAACAAAATAAAATGTCAACCATTTTTAGTTGACACTTTATTTTATGTAATTTTCATCTACATTATTATCAATTTCTTCTAAAACCTCTTCATCTGCTTCATCTTCAACAATTTCCCAAGGTTCCTCATCTTCTTCAATAGCAATTTTCATTTTAGTTTCTCCAACCATTTCAACACCCAATTCTTTTTCAATATCAAAATTTATGACATTACCATCACCAATACCTACTTTAACACAAGTTGGTTGTTTTAATGTTCTTACTATTATATCATTATCACTAGAAAGTTCAGCATTTTCTTTTGCTTTTATATTAAATAAATCATTATAATCCACTTTTTTATTAATAACAGTAGTTTTACTATCATTATCATAAGAATACCAAATATTTACATCATAAGAACCATCTACGCCTATTTTATCTCCAGTCTTGTATCCTTTAAACACATGATTAATTACCCAACACCCAAGAACTGTTGATGGCTTATCAGTTGTTTCTATGCTATAACTGTTTTTAAAAAATTTCTTTCCTTTTCCAACTACAGCTTTTGTAACTATTTCTTTAAAAACGGCCACGATAATCACCCCTCAATGTAATTTATGCATTTATAACAAAAAGTGTACAAAAAAAGTTATATTGCTATAACTTTTATTCACAAACATAAGATTCTTCTTCAGCCATATTTACAAAATCTTCTTTTGTAATTTTTTCTGAACCAAATTCTGTTGTTAAGAAATCTGAATCAGCTTTAGTTAAATCAATACTCATATCAACTATTACTTTAGTACCTTCAGATCTAGCACTAGCATTTACACCAGTTATACTATAAAAGGTATCTGCAAATGAATTAAATTCTTCTAATGCTGTATTAGCATCTTCTTCAGTTTCGAATTCTTCAATTTGACTCATATTAATGATACTTACATATCCATCAGTTATTGAAGCAGACATAGTTGATTTACTACCATCTTCTTCCAAAGTACATTTAACATCACTACTATCCAAATCAACAACATTTCCACTATTGTTATCTATTTTTGAGTCTGTTTCTAAAGCCTCTGCTGGTATTTCTATAGCTTTTGCTTTGTTAAAGTCTAAAAATTCAAAATTAAATTCTGCTTTAGAGATTTGCAAACTACTTGCTTCTTCACCAAGATCCTTAGTCACATTCTTTAGTAAATCTTTCATATCAATACTCATTTTAGTATAATATCCATTTTCTTTATCAATACTAAATTTTACTACTAAATCACCAGATAAATCTACACCATCAAGAAGATTCAAAGAGTCATCTGTATTACCTGCAAGTTTTTTTAATTCATCAACAGATATATTAATTTGATAATTATAATTTTTATCATCTGCTTTTAACTCTTTTAATTTTTCACCATTAGTCAAAATTGCTAAAGCTGAATTAGTTATATCACTAGTTGAATTTGTTTCACTTGTAGATAGAGTCCAGTTACCATCATTATCTTTTGAATATGTAGTAACTATACCATCTACTTCTGTAGAATAAGCTTCAGACTCTTGACTATTCCCTAATAAATCCATACTTGTTTTAACATAGCTTTTTTTATTTTTTACATCAACACTACCATCCATGTTAACTTTAATGTCCATAGATACATCACCAGATGCAATACCAACTATAAGTTCTGCTTTCATATTGTAATTATCTAGTTTTTCCATCTTTTCTTTTGCTTGTTTAACTGATTCACTAGGTGACAATGAATTCTTTTTTCCGCAACCTGTTAGAGCCACCATACTAACAAGCATAAAAATCATAATATACTTAAATTTTTTCATAAGTACCTCCTCCATACACTTTAATTATACTATACTAAATTTTTTTTATCAATAAATTATTTAAATTTTACATTTTATTATGTTTATCTTATGATAATGTCTTAAGTATTATCTTATGATTATGTCTCACTTTAATATTATAATAAGTCACTGA